>JBBQAU010000048.1:0-13287 GCA_038316685.1 Sphingomonadales bacterium | reverse complement strand
CTGATCAGGCTGATTCACTCGCCGGTATGTCAGCGCGGGATTATGCCCAGCAGGATACCCGGACACCCGCGATTGCCAAATTAATCGCCGAGACCCCCAAACGGGACCGGCGCGCGGTTGCCGGACCAACGCTTTAGCCCCGTTTTTTATTAGATCGAAAGTTCGGCATCGGGATCAATTGCGAGGATAAGTCGCCGCGCTGCGCGTCGTGCAATTGCCAAAGTCATCCGCTTGCGCGCTGGCGCTGCAAGATTAACCGTAAAGGCCTCGCGAGCGACCGAGCCATCATAGCGATCAGCAATAATAATCCCTGTGCGATCCGGCAGAAAATTTGCACCCTCCAGCGTCAGCAGATCAAACCCCGGAGGCAGCGCCCAAAAGAACCGATCACAATGACCGAGATAATCGGTCCACTTATTGTCCCCAAGCAGATCGGCCCGCGACACCTTAATCTCGATGATGACGATAGCGCCGCGCGCATCAATCGCGACGAGATCAGCGCGCCGACCACCGTCAAGCGGCAGCTCAGCAATCGCCACCAGATCATGGCGTAACAGCATCCGCGTAACGCCGCGCACCACATCGCTCGCCGCGATTGGTTTCAGATCAGGATTGAGATGAATTGGCATGATCCGCATCAGGTGGTGCGTAGAACATGTAGGGAACAAATGAAAGGGGGGCAGCACCGCCGCCGCCGAATTCACCCTATCGGTAGAAAACGTGGCGGCCGATGGCAGCGACCCTGGTCCGGTTCCAGTTTGGCGCGACCCGGGACGCGTGAAAATACAACGCATCGGACACTGGCGCGGCCCAGCTTTGATCAAGCGCGACCTGGGCGACCGCAACGGCCTTACGATAGGCAGGCACCGACGCGTTGATTTGCGGGACACGACCGGCCCGCACGAACGAAAACTGCCCACGCTGGGTAACAACTGAACAGATTGATTTCGGGAAGCGACCCGAGCGGGTGCGATTGATGATCACCTGGCCCACCGCGAGTTGCCCTGCCAGCGGCTCGCCCTTCGATTCAAAATAGATGGCGCCCGCCATACAGGCCAGATCACCCTCGACCGACTGTGGCGTGGCCTGAGCCGCAACCGCATGCGCCAAACTCGTATAGGCGGGATGCAGTGCAACCGGCGCGTCATCAATCGCCAAATCCGGGGACAGCGAGACTGTGGCGTCGTTACTTGAAGGTATTGATTGCGACAAAATCGGGACAGGCAGCTGGGCCGGTGCCACTTTGTCAAACGCGCTAGCTAAATCGGGCGCGGCAAAATTAAAAAGCGAAATGGAACAAACGACTAGGCTGATCGTTGATAGGCGTGTAACCGTGGGCATTGCGTCTTCTGTTTATGCGGTGGGTGCGCGGCAGCGATCGTAACAAAAGGATCGATCCGGGCTTGCCCCCCGACTGCGTAACCGTCCGGTATTAAGTCCCGGGCGGCGCAACGCTTTGTCTTGGGGAGCGCCAATGATTGTGCGGCGCAATAAAGTCAACCTTCGAGCATAACCCGCGCGACGAAGCGTTCTGCATCCGGGATATCCAGCTCGATCACCCATAAATCTGGGTCAAAATGTTGGCGTTTTTGCCGATAGGCGGCAATATCCATCGACGAATCGGTCGGTCCTGGCCCTGATCGGACTAAAGAATTGCGCCCATCGGGGCCAATTCCCCGTTCCAGCGCACTGACATGTCGGCCTTTTTCACAACAAATGATCAGGATAGCGCCCGCCTGCGCATCCCCCCTAACCAACATGGTGGCCGTGCCGCCCGCATCATTTACCTGCCGCATCAAGGCGGTCACCAGAATGCCGCTCGGCAACTGGTCGCTCATGCAGTGCCGATCCGGTATCCCGGCAAACCGGCGAGTGACAGGTTGGATCGCATGAACGTGCCTGTGCCACGCGCAACTTCTTCCCCATTTGCGTCGATCAGCCGTGATTCGGCGATCAACACTCGTCGCTGCCCGCTGATCCACTGACCTTGTGCGGTCACCGGCCCTTCCTCCAAAGGCCGGGTAAAGAGCAGGTTGAACGCCGTCGTCAGCAGGAAACGGTCTGTCACTAGGCTGTTTGCGGCATAGAATGCGGCGTCATCGAGCATTTTAAAGTAGCTGGTGCCGTGCGCTGCACCGCCAGCATGATAATAGCGGCGATCAAGCAGAAACCGAATTCGTGCATGGCCGCGTTCGGGAATTTCAAGTGTTGATTCAAACAATCGATTGATGGGGGCCGAAATATAAAGCGATTCCAGTGCCCGATAATGCGCCTCTGCCCCTTCGGCGGGCGCTTTGGGTTTAGGCGGCATTGCGCGCCTCGTCCCCCGTCCAAAGCGCATAAAGAGCATCGGCCGAGCCTGCACCGCGCAGCTTGGCGACAAAAACAGGGTCACGCAGCTGCCGCGAAATGCGCGCCAAGGATTTCAGATGCAGCGTTCCTGGATCAGGCGGGGAAAGCATCACAAAAACAAGATCGACGGGCAAGCCATCGATTGCCTGATAGTCGATCGGGTGCAGCAATCGCACGAAAACCCCGACGACATGATCAAGGTTGGCAATCTTGCCGTGCGGTATTGCAACCCCCGCGCCAAAGCCCGTTGAGCCCAATTGCTCGCGATTGGCCAAAACTGACGCGATCAAGCCGGCATCAAGCCCGAAGGCCATTGCCGCGATGCCCGAGAGTTGATTCAAAAGTGCCTTTTTGTTTTTCGCAGCGATGCCCTCAAGCACCGTTTCGGGCCGCAATAAGTCACTGAAGGTATTCATTAATATCCCTTGGGGCCGGTGCTTTCACCGGCGAGGCCCGGCAAAGTCGTGCCGCGAGCGCATAGCGCCGATCACGTTCCGATGAAAGCCATTAACCCGCGCGATGCGGCTCGACCCAACCAATCGTCCCATCCCCCCGCCGATAAATCATATTATACGATCCTGTGCCGAGGTTGCGGAACAACAAGGCCGTGGTGTTGCGCAGATCAAGCATCATGACAGCATCAGACACGGTGGCATCAGGGACATCGACACGGGTTTCAGCGACGATCACCGGAAACTCCTGCGGTTCTGACTCGTCGATTGTTTCGCTAAAAACCGTGTAACCAGCATTATCAACTAGCTCGGGTGGTGCCATGACAGATTGGGCGGCATGCCGGTCCTTCAAGCGACGCATATACCGTCGAAGCTGTTTTTCGATCTTTTCAGCAGCGCCATCAAAGGCAGGATGCGCCTCCATCGCGCTGTTGCTGCCCTTGAGGACCAGCCCGTGCATCACATGCGCCACGATATCGCAGGTAAAGCCGGCATCGTGCGGCCCGCGACCAAGCGTGACGTGCGCAGAAATTGCCCGTGAGAAATATTTGTTGGCGATGCCCTGGAGCCGGTCTTTAATATGCTGTTGCAGCGCGTCACCTGTGTCGACCTGATGGCCTGAGACCCGGATGTCCATATGCTCTCCTTCAACGTAGCAGGGCCGCATGATTGACGACCCGATTGCGTATCAATCCGCTAAAACCTGACCCCAAAGGGGATTATCGATTTGCAGCAGCAATTGCAGATGCCGTTCCCGCTCGTCCGCGCTGACCGTAAAAACCCGCAACGGTCGGGCAACACCTGTCTTGGCAATAACGGTCAAGACCAGGTTTGGCACATTTTGTTCCTGCTCAAGCGTCAGGCCGATCTGACGGCCACCGGTGAGCTCGACATAGACCTGAGCGAGCAATTGCGCATCGAGCAGCGCCCCGTGGAGAACGCGGTGGCTGCGATCAATGCCGTAACGCGTGCATAACGCATCAAGCGAATGCTTCGCCCCCGGGTGCCTTGTGCGGGCGAGTGCCACGGTATCAACCATCCGGTCGAGTGCGATAATTTGCCGCCCGCAGCTGCGCAATTCGCCGTTCAGGAAGCCAAAATCAAAGCTGGCATTGTGCGCGATCAGCGGGCTGTCGCCCAGAAAGTCGATCAATTCATCACATTTTGCGACAAACAGAGGTTTATCTGCAAGGAAGCCGTCGCTCAGCCCGTGGATTGCCTGTGCTTCGGGGGGCATTGATCGCTGTGGGTGGAAATAGGCGTGATAGACCGTGCCGGTTTCGACGCGATTATACATTTCGACGCAGCCAATTTCGACAAGCCGGTCGCCATTGGAGAAACTGAGGCCCGTTGTCTCGGTATCAAATACGATCTCGCGCATTCCAGCTGTTATTCACCCGCTTTGCGCAACAGGCAAGCGATGACAGCGCGAACCGCCGCCCGCGTCTCATCAAATGTGCCGCCGGTGGGGATAATGAAATCGGCACGCGCGCGTTTTTCCGCATCGGGCAGTTGTCGTGCCAGAACTGCAGCCAGCCGATCCTCGCTTTGTCCAGGACGCGCCAGTACGCGCGCACGCTGCACCGCCAGCGGCGCCGAGACGACCGCAACCTTGTCAACCCGCGCATCGCCGCCTGTTTCAAACAGCAACGGAACATCAAAGACGATCAACGCCCGATCAAGATGGGCAGCGACAAACTGCGCCCGTTCGCGCTCAACTGCAGGATGCATGATCGCTTCGAGCCGCTTGATCGCCGCCTCATCCCCAAACACGGCTGCCCCCAGCGCGACTCGATTAACCCCGTTCAAACCCGTCGTGCCGGGAAAGGTCGATTCGATGATTTCGAGCAAAGCACTATCGCGACCCTGCAAGCGATGGACCGCAGCATCTGAATCAAAAACGGCGATGCCATCCGCTGCAAACATGGCCGCTACGGTCGATTTCCCCATGCCGATCGAACCGGTCAGCCCGAGCGTAATCATCGCAGCAGCATGGCCCGCAGCGTCTCATCCTGATCGCGCGGCGGTGCCGCCCCAAAGAAGATCTCAAACGCAAGCGCTGCCTGCCCGATCAACATTTCAAGCCCGTCAACCGTCTCCAGCCCGCGCGCATGGGCGGCCGCCAATAACGGCGTCTCCAGCGGCGCATAAACGACATCATAAACAATCGCTGCTTCGGGCAACGGCGACAGATCAAGCATGAGCGGCGGCTGCCCCGTCATCCCGAGCGAACTGGCATTGACGAGCAACGCGGCGCGCGGCAGCGGCGCAGCGAGCGGCAGCGCTTCTCCTTTCAGTCCAAAATCGGCGAGGAGCCCAGCGGCTTTCAAAGGATTGCGGTTGAGTATGGTCACACGGCCAACCCCCAGTCGCGACAGCGCAAACAGGATGGCCCGGGCAGCGCCCCCAGCCCCAATGACTGCTACCGAGGCTCCGGTAAGGTCAACATTTGCGATCGGTCCGTAAAAACCGCCAGCGTCGGTATTGGTGCCAAACAATATCCCGCCATCATCCCGCGCCACTGTATTGATCGCCCCGATGCTCGCCCGCACACAACCCGGATCAGCAACATGATCGAGCGCTGTGATCTTGTGCGGCAGCGTGACATTGCACCCGCACCAGGCCGGATCGGCGCGGCGATCGGCAAAATAGGCGGTGAGTTCGCCGGGACGCACATGCGCTGCGCGATAAGATGCATCAATTCCAAGCGCTTCAAGCCAGAAACCGTGGATCACCGGCGATTTGGAATGGCTGATCGGATCCCCGATTACCTCGGCATAACGCTGGTTCATTGCGCCAACAGGCCGCGCAATCGCAGATACCCAAGCACCTCAACGAGCGGCATCCCAAGGATCGTAAAGTGATCGCCATTGATTGATTTGAAAAGCTGCACCCCCAATGCTTCAACCCGAAAACATCCGACGCACCCCGCAATCGCGGGCCATTCAGAATCGAGATAGGATTCGATAAAGTTATCAGACAACGGCCTGACCTGAAGCGTCACCGTCGATACGTGTCGCCAAACCGCGCAACCTTGCTCTGCAATCACCGCAGCACTCATCAACAAAAGCGTTGTTCCTGACAATGCGCGCAGCTGCGCGGCGGCATCAGCCCGGTCCTGCGGTTTGTTCAGAAGGCTGCCATCGGCACAAACGACAATGCTGTCACAGCCCAGGCACAAATCGGCCGGATGACCAAGCGACGCGCGCAGCGCCTTCAGCTCCGCGAGTGCATCGACCAGATTGCGCGGTGTGACCTGTTCAGCGATCAATGCCTGCGTCGCTGATTCTTCATCGACATGCGTTATAATCGCCTGATATTCGACGCCAGCAGCGGTGAGCATTGCGCGGCGGGCGCTGCTTTGTGATGCGAGGATCAGCCTCAATTGACAGCGCCTCGTTCGTTGACGAGGGCAATCACGGCTGCTGCGGTTTCTTCGATTGAACGACGCGTGACATCGATGACTGGCCAACCCATATCGGCAAACATGCGCCGGGCATAAGTGACTTCGCGGCTGACCGCTTCAGGTTCGACATAGGCGGTCTCAGCAACCTGATTGAGCGACAATAGTCGATTACGCCGGACCTGAACCAGCCGGTCCGCGCTTGTCGTCAGCCCGACGACAATCGGATTTTTAAGCGTGAACAACGCAGGAGGTGGCGGCACTTCCACGACAATCGGAATATTGGCCGTTTTGAAGCCGCGATTGGCGAGATAGATCGATGTTGGTGTTTTTGAGGACCGCGATACGCCAGCCAGGACAATATCGGCTTCCTCCCATTCATCGCTGCCGATGCCGTCATCATGCGACATCGTGAAATGGATCGCCTCAACCCGGGCGAAGTAAGCAGCATCGAGCATATGTTGTCGCCCGGGGCGCGCCTTTGCCTGTTGTCCCAAAAGCCCTGATAGCGCGTCCGTCACTGAATCAAGCGGGGCAACAGCAATCAACCCCATCAGCCGACACCGTGCCTCGAGCACGCGCCGCATTTTACCGTTGACCAGGGTAAACAGCACCAACCCCGGGTTTTGCGCAACATCGCGCAACACTCGTTCAAGATGATCCTCGCTGCGAACCATTGGCCAAAAATGGCGAATCGTCTCGACATCATCATATTGCGCAAGCGCTGCCTTGGCGATGTTATCAAGCGTTTCGCCCGTCGAATCCGACAGGAGATGAAGGTGCAATCGCATCAGCTGGGCAAAAACGTGGATAACATCGGCACAATTGTTAGCCGATGCGGCCTCCTCCGCCAAGCAGCCGGGGCTTGTGGATAAGCGGCCATGGTATCCACAATTTCATCGACAGTGGATGATTGCCCCCACAAGCTGTGCGAAATGGGGATGGATTGTTTGAATCGCCCAGATTCTGGGATTAGCAGCACGTCAAGCTGTTGGCATTTTGCGGACGAACGCATAAGCCCCGCTACCAAACCGCCCATCACATCAACAACCTTTTATAGATTCTTACTTTAGATAGCTGAGGAGAGAGACACTGTCGGATCAGAAGCCCTTGCTGGCAACACTACGTGGCAAACGACAGGATATCGCCCCGATCTGGTTGATGCGTCAGGCAGGCCGGTATCTGCCAGAATATCGGGCGCTTCGGGCCGAGAAGGGAGGCTTTCTGGATCTCGTCAATGACAGCGATTCAGCTTGCGAAGTGACGATCCAGCCGTTGCGGCGTTTTGGCTTTGATGGTGCGATCCTTTTTTCTGATATTTTAATGATCCCTTCAGCGATGGGACAGCACCTGACCTTTGGCGTCGGTGAGGGACCCGCTCTGGCACCGCCCTTGATCGATCATGCGCTGAGCGCGCTTGAGGCGGCACCAGCGCGGCTTGAGCCGGTGTATGAAACGGTCCGCAAGGTGGCTGCCGTCCTGTCGCCTGAGACGACGTTTCTTGGCTTTGCTGGCAGCCCGTGGACAGTCGCGACCTATATGGTGGCGGGTCACGGTAGCAAGGATCAGGCCGAAACACGGCGCTATGCCTATCGTGATCCTGTTGCCTTTCAGGAGATTATCGACGCGATTGCGACGATGACGATTGAGTATGTCGGGCAACAGATTGAGTCAGGCGTTGAGGCTGTTCAGCTGTTTGACAGTTGGTCGGGCAGTTTGTCGCCCGCGCAGTTTGAACAATGGGTGATTGCGCCCAACGCAGCAATTACAGCGGCGCTCCACGCACGGTATCCGGCAACGCCGATTATCGGATTTCCCAAGGGTGCCGGGGCAAAGCTTGCCGTTTATGCACGCGAGACAGGCGTTGATGCGCTTGGCCTTGATGAAACAATCGATCCGCTTTGGGCTGACCGTGAAATCCCGCGCGATATGCCGGTTCAGGGCAATCTTGATCCGTTGGCGCTGATTACTGGCGGCGAAACACTGGACCACGCTATCGACACGATCATTGCGGCTTTTCCGGAACGTCCGCATGTCTTCAACCTTGGGCATGGCATTTTGCAGGATACGCCGATTTCGCATGTCGATCAGTTGCTTGCCCGCGTCAGGCAGGGTTGAGCGATGATCGGTATGCTTGGCACCGCCTATCCCTGGATCAAGGCAGCGCATCTGATTTTTGTGATTTTCTGGATGGCGGGGTTGTTCATGCTCCCGCGCTATCTTGTGTATCACCAAGAGGCGGGGCTGGGCACAGCTGAGGCGGGTGTTTGGATCGAGCGGGAGCATAAAATCCGTTCGATCGTTCTGGGCCCTTCGATGATCATCGTGTGGCTGCTTGGGCTGGTCCTCGCCGCCAATATCGGGTTGTTTAGCGGGGTGGGCGGGCTTGGTTGGCTCCATACCAAATTGCTCGTTGTGGTTGGCCTGACGGGCTATCACGGATGGATGGTCAGCTATTCAAAGAAGCTGGCGGCGGGAAGGCAGACCCTTACCGGGCGACAATTGCGGCTGGCCAATGAGGTGCCAGGCGTCGCTGCCGCCATCATCGTTGTCCTGGCGATTGTGCAGCCATTTTGATGCCTGCTTGACTTGCGACCGACGCAGAATTAACGCTTCGAATCTAGCCAGGCCCGCGTCATTTGCGGCTGTTTGGCCCTTTTCCGGCTATCGTCGCGTTTCCTTCCCGCGAGCAAAAGCTCCTTTTCACCATCGTCACCACCGGATACCCCCCATGCATCTTGCAGACCTGAAAAAGAAAAAGCCGGCCGAATTGGTCGAAATGGCTGAATCGCTGGGGATTGAGGGCGCATCAACGCTGCGCAAGCAGGATTTGATGTTCGCCATCCTCAAGATCAAGGCGGATAACGGTGAGCAGATCATGGGGCTCGGCACGATTGAAGTGTTGCCCGACGGTTTTGGATTTTTGCGGAGTCCTGAGGCAAATTACCTCGCTGGCCCCGATGATATTTATATCTCGCCTAATCAGGTTCGTAAATTTGGGCTGCGGACAGGAGATACGGTTGAGGGTGAGATTCGCGGGCCAAAGGATGGCGAACGTTATTTTGCGCTCGTCCGGCTGACATCGGTTAACTTTGATGATCCCGATGCCGTTCGCCACCGTGTCAATTTTGATAATCTGACGCCGCTTTACCCCGATGAGAAACTGACGCTCGATCCGCAGGACCCAACCGTCAAGGACAAGTCGGCGCGCGTCATTGATATCGTTTCGCCGCAGGGCAAGGGACAGCGCGCGCTGATCGTCGCGCCACCGCGCGTCGGCAAGACGGTGCTGCTTCAGAACATCGCCAAGGCAATCACTGACAATCATCCCGAGGTTTTCCTGATCGTGCTGTTGATCGACGAGCGGCCCGAGGAAGTGACCGACATGCAGCGCAGCGTGAAGGGGGAGGTGATCAGTTCAACCTTCGATGAACCCGCGTCACGCCACGTCCAGGTCGCAGAAATGGTTATCGAGAAGGCCAAGCGGCTGGTTGAGCATAAAAAGGATGTCGTCATCCTGCTCGATTCGATTACGCGGCTGGGCCGCGCCTACAATACCGTTGTGCCAAGTTCGGGCAAGGTGCTGACCGGCGGTGTTGATGCCAATGCATTGCAACGGCCCAAGCGCTTCTTTGGTGCCGCGCGGAACATCGAGGAGGGTGGCTCGTTGTCGATCATTGCTACTGCGCTGATTGATACCGGCAGTCGGATGGATGAAGTGATTTTTGAAGAGTTTAAGGGCACGGGCAATTCCGAAATCGTGCTTGATCGCAAGGTCGCGGACAAACGCATCTTCCCGGCCCTTGATGTTGGCAAGTCGGGCACGCGCAAGGAAGAATTGCTCGTGGATAAGGGCAAGCTTTCCAAAATGTGGGTGTTACGCCGGATCCTCATGCAGATGGGCACAATCGACGCGATGGAATTTCTGCTCGATAAGATGAAGGATTCTAAAACCAACGAAGATTTCTTCGATTCGATGAATCAGTAAGGGCGGCTGGACGTGCTTTTCCTGCTCTCCGAGCCAATGTCGTTGGCGTGGCTTGGCAGCCGGATTGTTGAGGATTTTTCGAATATTGGCACCGTGTCGGCGTTGAGCGCGTTTACTACGGTGGTGTTGCTCGATGTCGCACTTGCCGGTGACAACGCGATCATCGTCGGTGCGCTGGCCGCCGGATTGCCCGCCGCGCAACGCAAGCAAGTCATCGGCATCGGCATTTTCGCGGCGTTATTGCTGCGGATCGTGTTCGCCATTGCCGTGCTGTATGGGCTCGAGCGTTTCAAGCAATATGGGCTGGTATTTGGCGGTGGTTTGCTACTGCTATGGGTATCGTGGAAGATGTACCGCGAGCTGCGTCCACGCGACGGGAGTGCGGCCGACGAACTGGGGGGAATGAAGCCCCCCAAAAGCTTTATCTCGGCCGCCTGGGCGGTTGCGGTTGCTGATGTATCGATGAGCCTCGACAATGTTCTGGCGGTTGCCGGGGCTGCCCGTGAGCACCCTGGCATTATGGTGATTGGGCTGATTCTTTCGGTTGGTCTGATGGGCCTCGCGGCCAATGTGATCGCGCAATATATTGAACGCTTTCGCTGGATCGCGTGGATTGGCCTTGTCATCATCCTGTATGTGGCGGGGCGGATGATTTATGATGGCTGGTTCGATATGGCGCCGATGATTCAGACGCTGGGTTAGGCACACGTCGCTTTCAGCGAGGTCAAGAAATGCACTTGGGTCAGGCTCTGGGTTACACCGCGAACGACCTGATGAAAAAATCGCAGTTTTGCTAAATAGCCCTTATAAATCATTTGCTTAGGCTATAAACTTCGCGTCGCGAAAGTTGTTTATAGGATACTTATTTTTCGCATCCGTCGATCCTGAAAAAGCGTTGTTCCTGGGCGAGCAGCCATGCTTTTGTCGCAGGCCCATCACCAGCCGAATAGGCACCCAGGACACCATTGGCGGACAGGACGCGGTGGCAGGGGACGATTATGGGTAGTGGGTTGCGCGCACAGGCCTGCCCAATTGCGCGTGCGCCTGAACCGATTAATTGCGCCAGCGCGCCGTAGCTGATCGTTTCGCCATAGCCGATGCTGATAATCGCCTGACGCATCGCGAGGCCACGGGGCGATGTGAGTGGCGCGATCGGCAGGTCAAAGCCGCGCCGTTCGCCTGCAAACCACGCCTCAAGCTGATTTATCGCGTAGCGTAACAGCGCTGAACTGCCCGCCGAAGACGTTAGACCATCACCGATTGTCACGCGTGTGAGCATGTCGCCCTGTGCAGTGATAACCACCGCGCCGATGGGCGTTGCGATTCCGGCATGTTCGGGCGCATACATCGCTTTGCTATGCCCCGTGGCTGGCGCTTGCTCAAGCAAAGTTGGACGCAATCGATGAAGATCAATGTCGAAGTGGAATGCACCCCCGAAGAGGCGCGTCGTCTGATGGGCCTGCCCGATTTTTCGCCGGTCCATGAAAAATACATCGCTGGCCTGACGGGTGCGATGGACGGATCGATGCTCAAGCCCGAAATGCTCGAGACGCTGTTCCGCAGCTGGGCGCCGATGGGCGACGCGGGTTTGACGATGTGGAAACAATTATTCGATGGGGCAACCAAGCCCAAGGCCTGAGCTGGTGTCAACGATATTTACGCTGGCGAGCGGTATGCCCCCCGCCGCGATTGCGATCATGCGGATCAGCGGGCCTGAAGCCTTTGGAGCGGCGCGCGCGTTGGCGGGTGCGCTGCCCGAGCCACGTCGAGCGGCACTGCGGGCTTTGCGCGATCCGGCAACGGGGCTGATGCTTGACCGGGCGATTGTCGTTACTTTTCCCGGGCCAGACAGCGCGACGGGTGAGGATATCGTCGAGTTTCATCTCCACGGGGGCCGCGCGGTGATTGCCGCTGTCTCAGCCGTGCTCGCGATACAGCCCGGTTTGCAACCCGCCGTGGCAGGCGAGTTTACCAAGCGGGCGTTGATGGCTGGACGGATTGATCTGGCCGAGGCCGAAGGCTTGGGTGATCTGTTGGTGGCACAAACCGAGGGCCAGCGGCGCAGCGCGTTGGCGCTGGCCGAAGGCGCGCTCAGCCGGGCAGTGTCGGGCTGGGCGCAGGCGCTGCTGGATATTTCAGCAAGGGTTGAGGCCGAACTCGATTTTTCGGATGAAGATGATGTTGCGCCGTCGTCCGGCGATGCCACGAGCGCAGACATCGCTGCACTTGCCGGGCACGTTGATGCCGTGCTTGCGAACCCACCCGTTGAGCGGTTGCGCGATGGCATCCGGATTGTGTTGGCCGGTCCACCCAATGCGGGCAAGTCGACGCTGCTCAACGCAATGGTCGAGCGCGAGGCGGCGATTGTTTCGCCGATTGCGGGCACCACGCGCGACCGGATTGAGGCGGCGATCATTCGGGACGGCGTTGCGTATGTGCTGACCGATACGGCGGGGTTGGCCGCAGGATCGACTGATCCGATTGAACTGATCGGGATTGAGCGCGCGATTGAGGCGATGGCGGGCGCGGACATTGTGGTGTGGTTGGGGGACGCCCCGCCCGGTGACGATGCGGCGCACACGATTTGGCTATGGCCGCGCGCCGATGAGCGCGAAGATGAGCCGTCTGCGCACCGGCTGCGTGTGTCGGGCCGGACTGGGGAGGGGCTGGTGGCGCTGTGGGACAGGATCGCCGCGCAATCCCGGCAATTGCTGCCGCGCGAGGACCAGCTGGCGCTCAACCAGCGACAGCGCGCGTTATGCGCCCAGTGTCTGGAGGCGTTACAGGCGGCGGCCGCAGAGCCCGATTTGTTGCTTATCGCAGAGCAGCTCAGGCTTGCCCGGGATGCGCTTGATCAAATCACGGGTGCGACTCATGTTGAGGCCATGCTCGACGCTTTATTCAGCCGGTTTTGCATCGGCAAATAAGCTGCGTTCCACGTGGAACAATTTTGACTCAAGCGCCCGCGCAGCATAGCGAGCCTGCATGGACGATTTCGATGTCATCGTGATTGGCGGCGGGCATGCCGGGACCGAGGCGGCTGCGGCTGCGGCACGGCGTGGCGCGCGTACCGCGTTGATCAGCTTTGATCC
>JBBQAU010000047.1:0-13601 GCA_038316685.1 Sphingomonadales bacterium | reverse complement strand
GGCAACGCGCTGATTGAGCGGTGTCGTCTGAAATCCGCCGCTGCGCTGAAAACGGCCTGAGATGACAACAAAGCCCGCGCCCAGATTTGGCGCGAAGCTCGCGGTCAGGTTTTGGGAGGCGAAGCTGCCAGCGGCAATGCTTCCGGCGATCCGATCAAGCTCGAAGCGGGTGGCGCTGGTCAGCTCAATCGTCCCAGCGACCGCGCCTGCGCCAAACGCCCCGGCCCCACCCCCACGAGTCACGCGCACGGCAGATAGTTGATCGGGCACCAGCGCATTAAACGGGACTGACCCAAAAAACGGGTCGGCAACAGGCACGCCATCGACCAGCACCAATGCCCTGCTTGATGCGTTACCGCCAAGCGCACGCAGCGTGACGCCTTGCGCGGACGGATTTGACGAACGACTGTCGGCACGCCTGAACTGTTGAAATCCGGCGACATCAGCGAGGAGCGTTTCAATGCGCCCCGATGCATCCCCGGTCAGCCGTTCACGTGTAATCAGGACAGACCCATAAGCAGGCGTCCCCGGTGGCTCGCGCAACGGTGTTCCAAGCACGGTGATTGGTTCGTCCGATGCCGAAGGGGCTGCGGTATCCGGCACTGCCTGCGCCCGTGCTCGCTCAGGCATCAAAACCCCGCATAGCGCGAGCAGTAACAAGAGGTATTGGCGCTTTGTCATCATCCTGTCGCGCCTCCTGTACTGCGGTGACGCGCCATGCAATCATTGCCGATGCCGGAACCGCTGGAAGTGCCGACGAACCATGGCTAGCTTGGTCATCAATATGGCGGCGCACCAAACCGATAGCGATCCGTGGGACTGGCGCGGCGCGCGCGCGGTCGTTGCGACGATGCACAGCAAGCAGCACGCGATTGCCGATGGGTTGCGCGCGCTGGAATTGTCGTTCGCCGAACTTCCCGCCGGATTTGACACGGATGGCTTCGGCACCTTTACCCGCGACATTGCCCGGGCAGGCGATCAGCGCGAGGCGGCACGCGCCAAGGCGCTCGCCGCGCTTGAGCGCTTGCCCGAAGCGCGGATCGGGATCGCTAGCGAAGGTGCCTTTGGCCCGCACCCAGCCTTGCCAATGCTACCAGGTGGTTTTGAAATCGTGCTTGCGCTTGATCGGCTGACCGGGCGGGAATTGATCGGCAGCGACCGCACGTTTGAGACCAACTATGCCCAACGGATCATCACTACGCCTGCCGAGGCTGAGGCTTTTGCTGCCGCAATTGGTTTTCCGCACCACGGCATCATCGTCATGGACGATGTCGGGCAAATGCCGATCAACAAGGAAATCGCTGATCCACGGCAACTGCACGATGTTGCTGGCCGCGCGCTGAGGGCCAATGGCAGGGTCTGGCTTGAAACCGACATGCGCGCGCACCGCAACCCGACACGGATGGCGTCGATCGCCCGCGCCGCTGGGAACCTTGCGGCGATTTGGGCCGCTCGCTGCCCGCGCTGCGCGCAACCGGGCTGGATAGCTGCGCCTGCGCCCGGCCGCCCCTGCGCCTGGTGTGGCGGCGCAACTGGCGAGCACTGGACAGACGTCTTTCGATGCGGGGGATGCGGCCACCGCGAGACGATGACAATTAATCCCGATCATCGCGCCGATCCGGGGGCCTGCCCCAACTGCAATCCCTAGCTCGGCAACCGTATACCAATCGATCCTTGCGCCGCATTTATGCCTCTCGTAGTGAACCGAATGGATTTTTTGAGTGCTTCGCGCGCTGCTGCAGTGATCAAGGCGTTGGACGCGCGGCATTCACGATTTGCCTTAATCGTCATTTTGATTTTCGGAATGCTTCTGCGTTTGGATGGCTGGGGGTTTGGTTTGCCGGCGTTGCTTGACCCGGACGAGCCGATATTCGTGATCGTGGCACTAAAGCTTTTAGCCAAGCAAACCTTGAACCCCGGCTGGTTCGGCCATCCGGGTTCAACCACAATCTATAGCATTGCACTGATCCAAATTGCTGTTTTTGTGACTGGTTGGATCACCGGCTCCTTCAAGGATGCCGCATCCTTCGCAGCAGCAGTTTATCATGACCCGTCGTTGATAATCTATCCCATCCGATTTTTCATGATTGTCTGCGGCCTTACCTGTGTCGGCTTGACCTACCTAATCGGGCAACGCTTGCTCAATACCCGAGTCGGGCTGTTGGCGGCTCTCCTGCTTGCCGCGAATCCACTCCATATCAAATGGTCCCAGATCATACGCACCGACGTGCACGCGAGCGTCTTTATGCTGCTGTGCGTGTTGGCGTCGTTTGCGATCGTCAAGCGCGGACGAATGATCGACTATGTTCTGGCAGGCGCGATGGTGGGCCTCTCGGTTGCAACAAAATGGCCGAGTGCTGTGATCGTCTTGGCGCCTGTCGGCGGATGGGTGATCCGCATGACGTCCGGATCCGCAGATCCCCTGCGGGAGCGCTTCAGCCTGATCGCGACAGCTGTTGCGGTCCCGGTGGCGCTCTTCCTCGCGTCACCATTCCTGTTCATCGATGCATCGACTGTGGTCCAGCATGTGAGCGGGGAGTCGCAACTTCATCATCTTGGCGCAACAGGTGGAAGTTTTCTCTGGAATTTGGGTTGGTACTTTTCGGTGCCCTTGGCTGATTCAATTGGAATTTTGGGGTGCCTGCTCCTTGCCATGGGGTGTTTGGTGGTCGTGTTGAAGCAAAAAACGGTGTTTGCACTGGTCGTAATCCCGGCGCTTGCATTTCTAGCGCTGGTTTCTAGCCAACACATCGTTTGGGCGCGCTGGATTGTGCCAATTCTTCCTCTGTTGATGATCGTTGTCGCAGCCCAGATAGTGGTAATCGGTGATTGGATCGCAAAAAAAACGGAACTGCTTACGCCAGCGGCCGCGCAACTGATGATCGCCTTGGCGCTGCTCGCGCCAATGCTGGCCACCGACATTGCGAGGGGCAACGAGCGCCGCCACGAAACGCGCAGCCTTGCTGCGCGATGGGCGATGGCGCACATACCGCCAAACAGCAAAGTGCTGATCGAGCACCTTGGCTTTGATATGGTCGATGAGCCTTGGACTTTTTTAATCCCGGCTGGGAATGTCGGCTGTGTGGATGCGCTATCGAATTTAAAGGGTAAAATTGGATTTGATTCGCTCAATAGTTGGCGCTCGGTCAAGGCTATCGTCGATATTGGCACAATCAATGGCGCAAAGCTCGATACGTGCCGGGCCGATTATGCTATCATCACCAATTATGATCGCTACGTCGCAGAGGGGCGCTTTTACCAAGACGAACTGAACCAGTATCACCGATACCTGAAGGGCGGTCACGTGGTCGCGACCTTCGCGCCCCAACCCGGTTACTCCACGGGTTATAAGGTTCGGATTGTGAAGTTTCCCCGTCGGCAAGATCAGTCTGGAATGTAACGCTTTCTGCGCGTAAAGGCAGAGACGGATTGGTAGACTCCGCTCTTGCTACGCCAACGCTGCCGACCAGTTTTGTGCGGTCGTTGGCGCTTGACAAGATGTTGCCGTTCAACGAAATCGCGGATCGATTGAGCGTTTATCATTAGCAGGGCGATGTTGCTTGAAAGCTGTAATTCTGGCCGGGGGGCTTGGAAGCCGAATCGGTGAAGAAACGTCGGTCCGACCTAAGCCAATGGTTGAAATCGGCGGCATGCCAATAATTTGGCATATTATGAAGATTTATGCTGCCCACGGCGTAAATGAATTTGTCGTGTGCCTTGGTTATAAGGGTTATTTGATCAAGGAATATTTTGCGAATTATTTCTTGCATACAGCTGATGTGACGATTGATTTGAGCAAAAACTCGGTTGAAGTACACCAGAATTGGAGCGAACCTTGGCGCATTACGCTGGTTGAAACGGGCGCAACGACGATGACCGGGGGGCGATTAAAGGCAATTCGCCCATATCTCACCAAGGATGAGCCTTTCTGCTTCACTTATGGCGATGGCGTTGCAGCGATTGACATTAGTGCCCTGATCGCAGCGCACCGTGCGCATGGTCGCAAAGCAACGATTACAGCGGTGGCGCCGCCAGGTCGCTTCGGCGCTTTGGAATTTGAAGGCGATCGGGTCGTCAGCTTTCGAGAGAAGCCCGCTGGTGACGGCGGTCTTATCAATGGCGGTTTCTTTGTGGCGCACCCTTCCGTGCTCGACCTTGTTGAGGGACCTGACACCGTCTGGGAACAGGGCCCCCTTGAAGCGCTGGCATCAAGCGGAGAGTTGTTCGCATATCGTCATGACGGATTTTGGCAGGCAATGGATACGTTGCGTGACAAGTTGTACCTCGAAGAATTGTGGCAAACGACGGCGCCGTGGAAGGTCTGGTGATGAGCCAAATTTGGCGCGGTCGTCGCGTTTTTCTTACAGGGCACACCGGGTTCAAGGGCAGTTGGCTGGCGCTCTGGCTGGCTGATCTCGGCGCTGAGGTGACGGGATATTCGCTCAGCCCGCCGACAGAACCAAGCTTGTTCGATCAGGCTAACGTTGCTGGTGTCATGCGCCGCGATATCCGGGCAGACATTCGCGATTTGAATACCCTCGCGGCCGCCATTCAGGAAGCGCAGCCAGAAGTCGTCTTCCATCTCGCGGCACAACCGCTGGTGCGGGATTCCTATCTGCAGCCGGTTGAAACCTATGCGACTAACGTTATGGGGACTGTCCACCTGCTTGAGGCTTGCCGTTCCGTTCAAGGTTTAGCCGGTGTGGTCTGTGTGACCAGCGACAAATGCTACGAGAACAGTGAATGGGTTTGGCCCTATCGCGAAAATGATCCGATGGGTGGTTTTGATCCCTATAGCAGCAGCAAGGGAGCCGCAGAACTGGTCATATCAGCCTATCGCCGGTCTTTCTTTGCCGACGGGCCAGGTGTTGCTTCGGTGCGGGCGGGCAATGTCATCGGCGGGGGCGATTGGGCGAAGGACCGGCTGATTCCTGATCTTATTCGCGCAATGCTCGTGGGGGAACGGCCTATGATCCGGTCGCCCAGATCGGTTCGGCCGTGGCAGCATGTGTTTGAGGCGCTGGGTGGATATGTGCTGATTGCCCAGCGCCTGCTGGCTGGCGATAAATCGGCAGCGACGGCCTGGAATTTCGGCCCTTCGGATGACGATACCAAACAAGTATCCTGGATTGTCGAGCGCATGTTGCGCGATTGGGGTGCCCCGGGCTGGGATCAGCAGCCGGGCAATCATCCCCATGAGGCAAAATTGTTGCGGCTTGACTGTTCGAAGGCGCGAGACGAACTTGGCTGGCGCCCGGCGCTCAATCTGGAAGACGCGTTGCTGATGGTGATTGACTGGCATCGCAAAGTGGCGAATGGAACACCGGCTTTTGACGTGTGTTCAACGCAGCTAGGGCATTATAGAGCTGTATCGTCCTCACGAATTATGGAGCCTCCACGATGAATCTGACGACCTCTGTCGAACGGGAACCTTTGGCAACGCTGGATGCAGGCGCGACTGAGGCAGAGTTCCGAGCGAAAATTCAGGTGCTCGTTGCAGAATATGCGCGCACTTTTCACGCGCCTAAACCATTTGTCTGGGGCGAAAGCCCGGTGCCTGTTTCTGGCAAGGTCTATGGCGAAGCAGATATGTGCTCGCTCGTCGATTCAGCGCTTGATTTTTGGCTGACCACGGGGCGCTTCAATGCGCAATTTGAAGAACAGCTCGCGGCTAAAATGGGCGTCAAGCACGCGCTGACTGTTAATTCCGGGTCGTCGGCCAATCTGTTGGCGTTGTCCTCGCTAACGTCTCATTATTTTCGTGGTGATGCATTGAAGGCGGGCGATGAGATGATCACCGTTGGAACGGGCTTTCCAACAACAGTAAATCCGGCTCTCCAATATGGGTTGGTGCCGGTTTTTGTGGACGTCGATCTGCCGACCTACAACATTAAACCGGACATGATTGAGGCGGCCGTTTCCGATAAAACACGCCTCATCATGCTTGCCCACACGCTCGGTAACCCATGCGATCTTGCTGAGGTGATGCGCGTTGCCGAGAAGTATAATCTTTGGGTCATTGAAGATTGCTGCGATGCACTCGGCGCGACCTTCAACGGTCAAAAGGTTGGTACTTTTGGCCACATCGGCACGCTCAGCTTTTATCCAGCGCATCATATTACGATGGGCGAAGGGGGCGCGGTCTTTACAGATAAGCCGCGGCTAAAACGCGTGCTTGAATCGATGCGCGACTGGGGCCGTGATTGCTGGTGCCAGCCAGGCATGGATAATACCTGTGGCAAGCGCTTTGAGCGCCGCTTGGGCGATCTGCCGTTCGGCTATGATCATAAATACACTTACAGCCATTGTGGGTATAACCTAAAGATCACTGATATGCAGGCAGCAGTCGGCGTGACGCAGTTGGCGCGGGCTGATGAATTTATTGCGGCACGCCGTCGGAATTTCGACCTGTTGACGGAATTGTTGCGGCCGCTTGAAGACGTGCTGATGCTGCCTGAGGCGACTCCTAACAGCGATCCATCTTGGTTTGGTTATGCAATCACGGTTCGGGACGGGGCGGGCTTCACTCGTGATGACCTGACCAAGCATCTTGATGCGCATCGGATCGGGACGCGGTTGCTGTTCGGTGGCAACCTTCTGCGCCAACCTTATATGAAGGGCCGCCCGCACCGTGTGGTAGGCGATCTGTCAAATGGCGATTTCATCACGTCCAACACTTTCTGGATCGGACTCTATCCCGGACTGACCCCAGATCATATCGGCTTTGCCGTCGATACGATTACGAAGTTTGTGCGTGGCTGATTGTCCCAAAATTGTACTCACTGGCCCGACGGGCTGGATTGGGGCAGGGATATTAGCCCACCTTGCCAATCGCTTTGGTGGCGGTTGGCAAGACAGCGTACGGCTATTTGGAACGAGTGCCCGCACCGTTTCTGCGCCCGATGGTTCGTCTTTGGTGATGCGGCCGCTTGACGAGATTGACGGCGAGGCGACGCGGGATGCAATCGTCATTCACCTCGCCTATCTGACCAAGGAGAAGGTCGAGTTGGTTGGGGAGAGGCGGTTTATGGATACCAATCTTGCCATTGACGATGCTGTGCTGGCTGCGATTTCGGCGGGTCAGCCGCGTTTTGTGTTCGTGGCTTCGTCGGGTGCTGCGGCGCTCGCGGCTGCTGGAAGCAACCGGCATCCCTACGGTCTCAGCAAGCTACGGCAGGAAGACCGGTTTCTCGAGCTAGCTGCGTCGAAAAACTTTCCTGTGCTAATCGGGCGCATTTATAATCTTTCGGGTCCTTACATCAACAAGCTCGAATCTTACGCGATTTCTAACTTCCTTGGGCAGGCGCGCAAGACCGGGGAAATCACTATCGAAGCCCGCGTCCCGGTCTTCAGGTCGTTTCTCCACATCGATAATCTCAGTCAGTTGATTGTCGAGGCTGGCATTCGAGCATTAGGATTTTTGAAGCCCATCGATATGTGCGGTGCACAGACGATGGAGATGAGCGATATCGCCAGCGCAGTCGTTGCGCTTGTTCCTGGCACAACGATTGCGCGTAGCCCGATTGATTGGACGCGGCCAAGTGCCTATTTGGGCAACTTTACCGAAACGAAGATTTTGTCGATGCAGCTTGATGTCGCATTGGTCGCGTTTTCCGAGCAGGTCGCCGACACGGCCCGTTGGATGGAAAAGATTGAACGATGAATCACTTACATGTCGTTCCCGAATCAGGTAGCTAAGTTTTGACGTTGGTATATGGGGGCTGGCCTTGGGCAGCCACTTCGGGGACTGCAATGTCAATGCGCATTGACCAGCGATTGTAAAAGAATATTAATTTAAGAGAATACGGGGACCGCTTTATGTCGAGCGAAATTTTTGAAAACCTTTTTGTGCTTGAGCTCGCTAATAATCATTGGGGGCGTCTTGATCGCGGATTGAAGATTATCAACGACTTTGCCGATGTTGTACGGGCCAATGGCGTGCGTGCGGCAATCAAGCTGCAGTTCCGGGACGTAGATAACTTTATTCACCCGGACTTCCGTGATAATGTTGATGTGCGCTATATCAAAAAGACCCGCGATACTCAGCTGCCTTGGGCGAGTCTCAAGCAGATGGTTGAAGCGGTTCGCTCGGCGGGGATGGTGACGATGGTCACTCCGTTTGATGAATTCTCTGTAGACAAGTGTGTTGAATTCGACGTCGATGTGCTGAAAATTGCCAGCTCCGATATTCGTGACAAGACCTTATTGCGGAAAATGGCGGCGACAGGAAAGCCGACGATTGCATCTTCGGGTGGTGCTGATGCCGGGCATATTGATGAGCTCGTCCAGTTTTTCGCATCACGCAACATTCCCTTTGCGTTGAACCATTGCGTGTCGCTCTATCCGTCGAAAGACAGCGATCTCGAGCTGAACCAGATCGATTATCTGCGCGCGCGCTATCCTCACATCACCATTGGCTTGTCCACGCATGAACAGCGCGATTGGCATGATTCAATCCTGATTGCTTATGGCAAAGGCGCGCGAACTTTTGAACGCCATATCGACATTGATTTTGAAGGTGTTCCCGTCAGCGCCTATTGCACCAAGCCTGAACAGGCCGACGTGTGGTTCAAGGCCTTTAATTTTGCGAAGGAAATGTGCGGCGGTGCCGTCGATGCGCGGCGTGAAGTGCCGGAATCTGAGCGTCGTTATCTCGACGCGCTCGTTCGCGGTGTTTATGCGAGGCGCGATCTGCCCATCGGTCATAAATTGAGTGATGCTGATGTGTATCATGCTGTTCCGCTGCTTAAGGGGCAGTTGTCGACCCGTGAATACGAAAGCGGCGAGATCTTGATGCAGTCTGTTTCGGCTGATGCGCCATTGTTGGCTGACGCGATGAAAGCGTCATATACATCAGATACAGCGTTGATGGCGTTGATCGCAGATCGTGGCCTTGAACATCACGCCGCGTTCGCAGCGATACAAAAAGCCACCGCCTCGGGATGATTTAGTCGGATTTCTCTGATTTCATTTGCTCCCTTGCTAGACCATGGGCGCTGATCGATCATCTGTTTCTGTTCAGGAATAATCATGCCCCGCGTCCGCCTTGCTGACTATATCGCCCAAAAGCTTGTCGAACATGGCGTGCGTCATGTCTTCATGTTGACCGGCGGTGGGGCTATGCATCTCAATGATGCGTTGGGACGCGCAGAGGGCCTGACTTATGTCTGTTGCCATCACGAGCAGGCATTAGCGATGGCTGCAGAGAGTTACACTCGGTTGTCAGGCCGGCTTGCCGCGGTGAATGTCACAACCGGTCCGGGCGGTATCAATGCGCTCAATGGTGTCCATGGCGCTTACACAGATTCAATTGGCATGTTCGTGCTTTCGGGCCAAGTGAAGCGGGAGACGTTGAGGGGGAATACGCATCTCCACCTACGGCAACTCGGTGATCAGGAAGCCGATACGATTGCGATGGTTACGCCAATCACTAAGTATGCTGCCTTGGTAACCAATGCGGCAGAAATTCGTTATGTCGTTGAAAAGGCATTGTATCTCGCGACTACCGGTCGCCCAGGTCCGGTCTGGGTGGATGTTCCCATTGATATTCAGGCAATGTCGATCGATACCGATACGCTGCATGGTTTTGATCCCCGGGCAGAAGGCTATGGGAAGCTGTTTGCTATTCCTGCAGAATATGGGTGGTTGACGGGCGATCCGCTTCGTCAGGCGGCCCGGGCAGTGATTTCAGCACTGAAAGCTGCGGAACGTCCGGTATTGCTGCCGGGCACCGGTGTTCGCATCAGTGGTGCCCATGAGGCGTTTCTGCGTGTCGCTGACAAGTTGGGGATCCCCATTTGCCCGGGTTGGAATGCGCAAGACGTTGTCGATGATTCCAATCCAAATTATGTCGGGCGGCCCGGTACTGTTGGCGATCGGGCAGGTAACTTTACGGTTCAAAATTCAGACCTGTTGATTGTCCTCGGCTGCCGCCTCAATATTCGTCAAATCAGCTATAATTTCAGTGCATTTGCGCGCGCCGCCCAGAAAATCATGGTCGATATCGACCGCGCTGAATTAGCAAAGCCCACACTTGATATCGACATGCCTGTGCACGCCGATCTGGCTGAATTTTTGCCTGTGCTCCTTGAGGAATTGGAGGACTACGAAGTGTTGGCGGCACATCGGAGTTATCTCGATTGGGCAATGATCCGGAGGGAGCGCTATGATCCGATTCTGCCTGAATACTGGGAGACCAAGGGCGTCGTTAACCCCTATTGCTTCACGGGCGTTTTGTTTGAACAATTGGTTGCTGACGAAGTGATCGTAATGGCCGATGCTACGGCGGCTGTGGTTACGGTGCAGGCAGCTAAGCTGAAACCCGGCCAACGAATTTATTCGAATTCGGGCGTGGCGTCGATGGGATATGATCTGCCAGCGACCGTAGGTGCCTGGCATGCGATGCCAGAAGGGGCTTCCCGTATCATTTGTATCGCCGGCGATGGGTCAATCATGCAGAATCTACAAGAGCTGCAAACCATTGCGGGACAGAATATTCCTGTAAAAATCTTTCTTTACAACAATTTCGGTTATCATTCGATCCGGCAGGCGCAACAAGCCTATCTGAATGGATACTCGGTTGGCTGTGGCCCAGATTCAGGCGTCACCTTCCCTGATTTTTCAAAGATCGCCACTGCTTTTGGTCTCTCCTACGTCTCAACGACCGATCATGACACAATGGCTGAGGCGATTCGGGTGACGCTCGCAAGTGATGGCCCCGCCATTTGCGAAGTCTTCATTGATAAGGAACAGAATTTCTCGCCAAAGGTGTCATCGCGTAAGCTGGAAGATGGATCAATGGTGACTGCACCGATGGAAGATCTGGCGCCCTTCTTGTCGCGGGCGGAGCTTGAAGAGAATATGTTAATCCCGTTGATCAGCTAATCAATTAATGGCGATGCCAGCCCTTTTGTTTGATCTGGATGGTACATTGGTGGATAGCGCGCGTGATATTGCGCGCGCGCTGTCGATGCTACTCAATGATCGCGGCGCCTCCCCAATTGATGTTGCCGATGTACGTCCGCTCGTAAGCAAAGGTGCATCGACGCTAGTCCGTGTCGGATTGGGAAAAGCGGGGCGCGATCCGACCGGTGATCTCGAAGAGTTCCGGGCCATACTCAATTCGCTGGAGCCTGATCCATCGATGGTTTATGCTGGCGCTCGGGAAGCGCTCTCCAGCTTTGCGGACGGTGGCGTCAAGATGGCTATTGTGACCAACAAGCCAGAGAATCTTGCGCGGACGCTGTTGGATGCGCTTGATTTGTCGTCGTTTTTTATTACCGTTGTTGGCGGGGACACGACGTCCTTCTCAAAACCTGATGCTATGCCGCTTCGCTGTGCAATCGACGCCATGGACCTCCACGATGAGGCTGTATGCCTGATTGGCGACAGCGCAGTGGATGCCCTCGCCGCGCGTGCGGCCGGGGTTTCGTTCATCCTGTTTGGAGGCGGTTACGGTTTAGACGAGTGTGAACAGGCCTGTGTAACAGCGCGTTTCGACCGGTTTGATTCGCTCCATGCGCTGATCGGCACTTGGTCCAAAACCACCAGGCCATGCGCTGCCAATTCTCGCTAAAATTGTTGCCTAAGTGAATAGCTCGCGATACTTCTGATGTCGCTATCTTGACATTTCTAGGACCCGCGGCCAGCCGTCTTTTTGAATATGATAGGAAGATAATGTTTTCACGCTTATTCTGGTCGCTCGCTCCAAGTGTACGGTTAAATTTTGGTGGGGCAATCTGTTCAATCGCGGTGATTACATCGTTCATTAGTCCGGCAGCCGCCGCAGGCCAAACCACCGACCCCTTTCGAAATAATAACAATAATTTACCGAGTGGATCGCCTTTGAATGGCGTTGTCGATCCCCAATCGGGAAGTTCGGCCGAAAGTCGCACGGTGCGGCCGTCACCGCAATTGGATCAATACGAAGCGGTGAACATCAATGGCAGGAACCGCAATGCGGATAATCAGCGTGGCGACCAAGCCGATTTTGATCGGGATGAGAACGATCAATATTTCTCGAGGCCGATCGTAAACCCCAGATTGAAGCCAATCACCCAAAGTGAATTTGAACGCTATGTTCAAAGTCGGACTGGTATCCGTTTACCCCGTTTTGGTGCCGATCTATTGCTCCCGGAAAATCGGGATTACGCGGTGCCGGCGACGGCGACCGTGCCAGCTTCGTACGTGCTGAATGTGGGCGACGTCGTTAGGATTTCGCTGACGGGTTCGATTGACGGAAGTTTCGATGCGACGGTGAATACCGACGGAAAGATATTCCTTCCCAAGGTTGGCTCGATTGCCCTTGCTGGTGTTCGCTATGGCGATTTAAAAGATGTCGTCTCCAGGGCGATCGGTACGCAGTATCGCGGCTATGACGTCACTGTGGCCATCAACAGATTGCGCGGCCTCCGCGTATATGTGACTGGATTTGCCAATAATCCCGGGGCCTATTCGGTCAACAGTTTGTCAACCCTGGTAAATGCGGTGCTGGCGGCTGGTGGACCATCGTCCGGCGGGAGCCTGCGGTCTGTGAAATTGTTCCGCAACGGCCGATTGGTAACCGACTTTGATCTCTATGATCTGTTGTTGAACGGGAACCGGAGTAAGGACGCGACGCTGCAGAATGAGGACGTTCTCTTCATTCCACCGCTGGGGAATCAGGTAGCAGTAACCGGCAGCGTCAACAATGAAGCGATTTATGAGATGAAGCCGGGAGAAACTCTCGACCGGTTGTTGGCCTATGCAGGGGGCGTCAGCGTCTTGGCAGATCCGACGCGGTTGATGCTTTATCGCGCAGACCATCCCGAAAACGAAAGCGGACAGGAAATATCTCGTGCGACCGAAGCTACTATAGCCGTCATGGGCGGCGATATTGTACAAGTGCTAACGACCGGCTCGCTGCAACGCCCGATTGATCGCCAGACAGTGGTTGTTCGGATTGAGGGGGAGGTGCGCAATCCCGGCAATTATATTGTGCCACCCAACACCCCCCTAGGCCGGATTGTCGAACTGGCCGGGGGATTTACCCCCCAAGCTTATTTGTATGGCACGAAGCTAGAGCGAGTATCAGTCAAGAGCCAGCAGCGTGAGAGCTATCGGGAAGCGATCAAACAGCTCGAAATCAGCCTTTCATCAACAGCCCTGACAAGCACGCGTTTGGACACGGCGAATCGTGATGCGGAATTAGCATCTGCACGCGCGGTGCTAGATCGACTGCGCGGGGCAGAGCCGGATGGTCGTCTGGTGCTTGATGTCAACCCCGCTGCAACCGAATTGCCGGCCGACCTGATCATGGAGACCAATGATCGCATTACGATTCCGCCGCGGCCGGTAACAATTGGTGTATTTGGCGCGGTTTATCGACCCGCATCTTTTATCTTTAATTCTGCGAAAAACTTGCGTGTCCGTGATTATGTTGAACGTACTGGTGGGGCATTGCGGTCTGCCGATCGCGGCGGCGTATTTCTTGTGCGCGTGAGCGGTGACGTGATTTCGTCTCGCCGCGGTGCTATGCGCACGGCGGTTCTGCCCGGGGATGTTGTTTTCGTTCCTGTGAAGACGGAGTCTAATTCGTTGCTCGCAAAACTACGCGACATAAC
>JBBQAU010000046.1:0-13682 GCA_038316685.1 Sphingomonadales bacterium | reverse complement strand
ACAGAATCGACTTGTTGCGAATCAATCGCGACAGTTGTTCCGGCGATGATGGCTATCAAAAATAGTTTTGCCATCATCCAGCTCTTTCGCCAGCGCGGCATTGATCTAACGCTTGGAGGAGCGCTGCACGATCGTAACGGAAAATCGTCTCAACCGCGTTGGCTGACATGTGAACGGCATGACGCAGCCGAATGACAGGCGTCGCGTGCGCAATCGAAAGGGTGTCGCTGTCCATCGCCAAGGTAACGCTAGGGTTTTCGCCCGCCCTTAATGCTGTGCGAACTTGGTATCCGGCATTCTCCAATACTGGCCGTAAAAAGCTTTCCATCCATGTTGTCGATTCTCCGGCAAGCAGCAGAACGGGAGCCGCGGTGTCGCTGCGATATCCGTCGGCGTAGCGCGCGAACACCCAGTGCACGTCGATGATCTCCACTTGCTCGCCATCAATCGTTGCCACGCCGGCAATTGGTCCGGTGGCGCGTCCGGCGATCATCGCATCGGTAAGCTCAACGATGTCGATGGCCTCTGTAATCAGATAAGCAATCTGTGTTTGACCATCGGCAATCCGCAGGACACTCAGTCGCGTTTCATCCCCGGCAAAATAGCGCGCGGCATCATCAAGCACCGTCGCCAGGGGAATGATCATCGCGTCCACTGAAAGGCGCCATTGTCCGGCAGTAAACTGAATATCGGCCCGATCGACGGGTTCGACGCGTTCAATCGTCGCCAGCGGAGCCAGGCGCTTTGCGCCATCGATGTCTCTGAAGATCAGCATTGTCTGGCTGGGGGTGCCTTCACTCACTTTTTCGTCGCCCGCCGGTGCTCTCGCCTGACTGTTGAACCGCAACCCGCCGGCGCTGGCCAGCCCTGCCGCATCAAGCAGCAACATCGGCAACCCGGTGTCCGGTAAGGTTTGCCCCGCAAAGAGACCAGTCGCCATCACAGCTGGCGGCGCTGGCTTGATCACCAATTCCTCAGTGTCGAGCACCTCATCGACTGCAAGGGCAAAACTGCCGCCGGTTACCGTGACGACTACGAGCGTCGCCGGGGGCTCGTCAGATGAGGGCAAGCCCAATAGTTTGGCGAGCGACAACAACGGGAAACGCCTCTTGCGGATCGTTGCAACCATCGTGTCACCAAGTGCATCGATGCGGATAGCATCACCACGGACGCGGACAATTTCTTCGATTGACGGTCGCGACAAAGCAAAGCGCTGGCCACTCACACCGACGATGATCGTGGGTATGATAGACAAGGTCAACGGGACGTGAATTGCAATGCAAAGCCCCCGGCCTGGCGTATTTCGTAAATCTATGCGGCCACCAAGCTGCTCAATATTGGCGCGCACGACATCCATGCCAACGCCGCGGCCCGAGATCGTCGTTACGTTGTCCTTGCTCGACAGGCCGGGGTGAAAGATCAAATCAAGTTGAGCCTGCTCAGGAAGCATCCGCAACGCTGCCTCGCTCTGCCCGCTCGACGCCGCCAAATTGATGATCAACCGATCAACATCAATGCCGCGCCCATCATCCTGGATTTCAATGATGATCTGATTACCCAGCTGTCTTGCGACAACCGACAGGTTCCCGACCGGATTCTTATCAGCGGCGATACGATCCACGCTGGATTCGAGCCCATGGTCAATCGCGTTACGGATCATGTGGACGAGCGGGTCGCGCATCATCTCGATCATTTCGCGATCAAGCTCAACATTGGCACCTTCGACCGACAGCGCTACTGCCTTATTAAGTTCCGCTGCTGTGTCGCGCACCATCCTGGGCAGCACCGAAAAGAGCGCGTCAATCTTCTGCATCCGGGTTTGGGTTACGGTATCGCGCATGTCAGCGACGGTCAGCGAAAGACGCTCAAGCGCAGCCTCCACGGATGGTTCGGCACCATGATCGCGCAAATGTCTGGCCAGTTCGTTACGCGCCAAAACCATATCCGACATGCCGCTCATCATCCGGTCGAGCAAAGCAACGCTCAGGCGTATACTCCGCGTCGGGGCGCGCTGAATAGAAATGCCACTCGCCTGCGCAACGGCTGAATCGGCGCCCTCAGCAAGTGCTGCAATGAGCAGATCTTCACTCCGATCGTCGAGCGATACCCCGAGGTCGATCGCCTCAATAATTTCGCCGATGCGGTCAACTATTGCCAAGACGGCATTGACCGTCCGGGTGTCAGGTTTGCGAGCGCCGCTTCGGACCGCAGCCAACGTATCCTCTGCTGCATGGCTAACGCGCAAAAGTCGTGGTAAATCAAGAAAGCCGCAACTGCCCTTTACGGTGTGCACAAACCGAAATATCGCATCAAGACGAGTGCGATCTGACGGGTCAGCCTCCCACATGACAATCCCACCAGCCAGAGCCTCGAGTGTCTCACGTGTTTCGGCGATAAATTCCTGTAGAAGATCGTCCATAGTTCCCCGGCAGGCAGTTCATGCCGGGTTATTCATGACGTAGAGCGGTTAATTTGCCGTTTACCGGGCGTGGAAAGCCACCCCGAAAACAAGCGTCTCGGCATCCGGATCGGAAACCTGGAGGGTTCCGCCCCCTTCGGCAACGAGCGCGTGAACGAGATAAGCGGCTGCCGCGCGAGGCGTTACGACCGCGTCGCCGCCGGTTCCCAGCAAGGCTGTGCGCAATTCGGCATCAAGAACGATACGCGTTCCCTGCCCACGCACCACAATCTCGACACGGCCATCATTGGTCTCTGCACCAATGTCTAACTGACCACCCCGCACAAGCGCGTCCCCGGCGATCAAGGCAAGATTGAGCAGCACTTTAATGGCTGACTTGGGCAGCACCGATTCCTCGATGAGCCAGCCAAGTTTTACGCGATGATTATCCCCAAAAAGGCCCTCGATCGCTGCACGAGCCTCCCTCGAATCAATCGTTTCGCCGAAACCGCCAGCCGCTCCGAAGGCAAGTCGAAAGAATTTCAGCTTGTTTGCCGACGCCCTTGCGCTTTCACCGAGCAGTTCGAGGCAACGGTTGCGCATTTCCGGATCATGTTCGCCGGCAAGCAGTTCAAGCCCGTTGTTGAGCGCACCAACCGGGCTGAGCAAATCATGGCACAGGCGTGAACACAAAAGACTGGCAAAATCGACCTGACTGATCGTCATTGAGGAAAAAGCTCCGAACTATAGGCTGAAAAATACGCTCAAAAACAGCGTTGCCCCCTAATGACGAACCGACGCACGTCACGCAACCCGGAGCGGTACCGATTGAAACCGATTGTGCAAGGCACCCGCCCGCACCGCGCGCCAAAGGCCGACTTCACCATTGCTCAATATCAGCCAGAGACTGCCGTCCGGCGCGGCGCTGTGCGCGTCGGTCAGCGATGGCAGTACAGTGCCCGCCGGATGTGAATGATAGCAGCCGACGATGCTCGGCCCACCCAATCGCGCATTGCGGTGGGCAGCGATGAGCGAAGAGGGATCAATTTCGAAATGGTCAGCCGGGCGCATTGCCACATTGTCGCAGCGCTTGGCCGCATCAATTTGGGCGGCACTGCCAAACAGCAATCCGCAAACTTCCAGGTCGAACGAATAACGAGCCTCGCCGACAAGCTGGTTGAGTAAAGATCTTGAAATCTGAACGGGTGTTTCCATATCGGCAACAGATGGACCAGGGGGTGGAAACTATTCAAGTGCAGGTTGCGGGCGGTGCTCATGGCTGGCGTCTTGACCGTGCCCTTGCTGAGTCCGCTTCGCATTTGTCGCGCGAACGGCTGAAAGCGCTGATTTCCTCAGGCAACGTGGCCGACGCATCAGGGTGCACATCAACCGATCCAAGGCGCAAGGTTCAGGCTGGACAAGTTTACAGCGTGACGCTGCCTGCCCCAACCGCGCTCGCCAACGCACCCCAAAATATCGCCCTCAACGTCGTTTTTGAGGACGAACACCTCATCGTCATCGACAAGCCTGCGGGGCTTGTGGTTCACCCGGCAGCCGGAAATCTCGACGGCACGCTCGTCAATGCGCTGTTGCATCATTGCGCGGGGCAGCTGAGCGGTATCGGTGGTGTCGCACGGCCGGGCATCGTCCACCGAATCGACAAGGACACTTCGGGATTGATGATTGCTGCAAAAAGCGATCGCGCGCATGAAAGCCTGGCAAAACAATTTGCCGCCCATTCGATTGATCGCCGCTATCGGGCCATTGTCACCGGTCGGCCGAATCCGCCCGCAGGAACGATCAACGCTCCGCTTGCGCGATCCTCGACGAACCGCAAGAAAATCGCGGTGGTCCAGGGTGGCAAACATGCAATCACGCATTATTGTCTGATGAAGGCTTTGCGTGACGCGGCCCTGGTTGAGTGCCGACTCGAAACGGGTCGTACGCACCAGGTGCGCGTCCATATGGCATTGATCGGTCATGCCTTGCTGGGTGACCCGGTCTATGGCAGAACAAAGCAGGTTCATCGCGGCGTTCTTGATGAACTAAATTTTAAACGACAGGCGTTGCACGCCGCCCGTTTGGGGTTTGTTCATCCTATAACAAGTAACGCTTTGGTGTTTGAAAGCGAAATGCCTGCCGACATGCGGGCACTTTTCGATATGTTGGTGGTTTGAATGAGGATCGGGAGCCGATATCGGCGATCGATCGTTTCGAAAGGAAAAGTTGATCATGGCTAGCGGTAGCAACGTCCCGGCGACGGTACCCGCGCTCGGTGGAGAAGCGAGTCTCAATCGCTATTTGTCCGAGATCAAGAAATTTCCGATTCTGGCGCCTGAGCAAGAATATATGCTCGCCAAACGTTTCGAAGAACATGGCGACACCGATGCTGCGGCGCAGCTCGTCACCTCGCATCTGCGGCTCGTCGCGAAGATCGCGATGGGGTATCGTGGCTATGGCCTGCCCGTGTCTGAACTGATTTCAGAGGGCAATATCGGACTCATGCAGGGCGTGAAAAAGTTCGAGGCGGATCGCGGCTTCCGCCTGGCGACATATGCGATGTGGTGGATCAGGGCTTCGATCCAGGAATTCATTCTGCGCAGCTGGTCGCTGGTAAAGATGGGGACAACGGCCGCGCAGAAAAAGCTGTTTTTCAACCTGCGTCGGATGAAGGCAAAGCTGGACGCGTTTGAGGACGGCGATCTGCGACCGGACCACCTTGCAAAGATTGCGAAGGACCTGGGCGTTACCGAGGCAGAAGTCACGAGCATGAACCGCCGTATGGCGATGGGCGGTGATACTTCGCTCAACGTGCCGATGCGAGAGGATGGTGAGGGACAGTGGCAGGATTGGCTGGCCGATGACGCCCCGCTGCAGGACGAGCGCTATGCCGATGCGCAGGAAGCAGATGTCCGTCACGCGATGCTTGTGTCGGCGATGGACGACCTCAATGAGCGCGAAAAGCATATCCTGACCGAACGTCGATTGACCGACGATCCCAAGACGCTTGAGGAGTTGAGCCAGGTTTACGCCGTCAGCCGCGAGCGTGTGCGGCAGATTGAGGTCAGGGCGTTTGAAAAGCTTCAAAAGGCGATGATGCGTCTGGCGGGCGATAAGCGGCTGCTCGCTGCTTATTGAACCCAGAGTTGCTGCATCGCCGCGCTCTTGATTAGTCCGCCCGGTTTGTGCGACCCGGTAAATCGATGATCCGCCGGTTGCTCCTCTTATTCGTCAAGCTCAGCATCGGATTCGTCTTGGTGTCGCTGCTATGGGTCGTCGCATATCGCTTCATTGCACCGCCGATTACCTTTACGATGGTCGGTGATGCGATTGGCGGGCACAGCATTAAAAAATCCTGGCTACCCCTGTCGAAGATCGATCCCAACATGGCGCGGGCAGCGATCGCGGGGGAAGATTCGCGCTTTTGCCAGCACAACGGCTTTGATCTTCAAGCGATAGAGAAAGCCTATGCCCGCAACGCCAAAGGCGGCCGCATCCGGGGCGGATCAACGATCAGCCAACAGACCGCAAAGAACGCGTTTCTCATCCAGGGCGGTGGTTATGTCCGTAAAGCGCTGGAGGCTTATTTTACCGTTTTGATCGAAACAATCTGGGGTAAAGCGCGGATCATGGAGGTTTACCTCAACATCGCCGAAACAGGCATCGGCACGTATGGGGTCGATGCCGCGTCACAACGCTATTTCGGCCACGGCGCGACGCGGCTGACGCCGACCGAAGCTGGCCGGATAGCCGCCGTCTTACCGCTTCCCAAAAAGCGCGCGGCCATCGCACCGAGCGGTTTCACGAAGCGGCACGGCAACGCTATTAAGCGCCGTGTCGGTGTTGTGCGCAACGATGGACTGGACAATTGTCTGCGCTAAGCGCGGCCGCTGATTTCGCAGAGCATGAGAACGTTATAACTTTAGGCTGATCCTGAACCTAAACCGTTCGTGTCGAGCATCGTCGAAACACCCAGCGCAGCACTTGCGGTACGTTTCTTGACAATGCTCGCGACGAACGAGCCAAGAAAGCGTCATTGCGCTTTAAATCGGATAGCGACCTAAAACGGCAGTTTGAAACCCGGCGGGAGCGGCAGCCCGCTAGTCATCTTGGCCATCTCCGCGTTGGAGACCAGATCAGCCTTGGCGCGCGCATCATTCATCGCCGCTGTAATGAGGTCCTCAACCATCTGCTTTTCGCTCGGCTGCAAAAGCGACTCATCAATCTCTACACCGATGATTCGTCCCTTGGCCGATGCGCGCACTTTAACCAGGCCGCCCCCGGCAACCCCTTCGACCTCAATTGTATCAAGATTGGCCTGCGCCTTTGCGAGCTCGGCCTGGACGTTTTGCGCCATTGCTAACATGTCTTCGATACCCTGCATCACACTCTCCGTTGGTTCAATTCCCAGTCAATGATCTCGGCCTCGGGAAAGGCCTCAAGCGCAGCTTTAACAATCGGGGCCTGTTTGATCTGTTCAAGTTCCGCCATTCGCGCCGCAGCCTCGGCCTCACGAATGGTCGGTGCGCCCGTCGCATCCTCGATTACCACCCGCCAGGTGATCTCAGTCACGCGCCGAAGCGCCTCTGCAAGATCACCCGGCACCTCGGCCGGCATTGGTTTTGATGAACTCAGGACGATCTGTGGTGGCTCATACCTGACGATACGCGCGGTCAGCCGCAGTTTTTCGGCAAGACCCAATTCGCGCGATTCATCAAGCAGCAGCAGCAGGTCTCCAAAGCTGGCGGGCAGCACGTTATTGCTGGTGACAGGATGGCTTGCCGCAACCGCAGCCGTGGCGGCGACCGGCACGAAGTCGGGTTGCGCCCCGGCTCGAACCTGTCGCGCCAGTTCGCCCGGATCGGGAAGCGTGGCGGCGTGGATCAAGCGGAGCAACGCCATCTCGCAGGCCTCAATCGGCAGCGCTGCCCGTGCGACCTCGTCGTGCCCCTTGAGCAGAAGCTGCCACAGCCGGTGCAGCGCAGCGTGCGACAAAGATGCTGCCCAAGCCGCGATTGCCTCACGCTCCTCAACAGACTGACTCGAATCGGGCTGCGACCCTACCTTTGTCAGCGTGATGGCATGAATATTTTCCAGCATTGAACGCAGCACGCCCAGCGGATCGACCCCAAGATCATATTGTCGCCGCAGCGCCGCCAGCGCCTCCCGACCCTCGCCAGCCAGCACATGCCCCAGCAAATCGCGCACAGCGCCCCGATCTGACAGGCCGAGCATTTCGCGGACAGCCGACGCGCGAACGGGTTCCCCATCGACGCCCGCATGCGCGATCGCCTGGTCAAGGATTGAGAGGCCGTCGCGGGCCGATCCTTCTGCCGCGCGCGCAATCAGCGCCAGCGCCTCAGGCTCCGCCTCGACCGCTTCGGCGGCGACGACACGGGCAAAATGGGCAGCAAGCTTTTCGCTGGATATCCGTCGCAGATCAAACCGCTGGCACCGCGACAATACGGTAACGGGCACCTTGTTTACCTCGGTCGTGGCGAACAGGAATTTGACGTGGGATGGCGGCTCTTCGAGCGTTTTGAGCAACGCATTGAAGGCATTTTTTGATAGCATATGCACTTCGTCGATAATATAGATTTTGAAGCGCGCTGAAACGGCCGAATAGCGCGACGCATCAATGATCTCGCGCACGTCATCGACACCGGTATGGCTTGCAGCGTCCATCTCGATCACGTCGATATGACGCCCCTCGGCGATCGCGCGGCAAGGGTCACAAACACCGCAAGGGTCAATCGTAGCTCCGCCCTGCCCGTCTGGTCCGATGCAATTGAGCGCCTTGGCGATCAACCTTGCTGTCGATGTCTTGCCAACGCCGCGCACACCAGTGAGCAGAAAAGCATGCGCCAATCTGCCGCGTTTGATCGCGTTGCCGAGCGTGGTGACCATCGCATCCTGCCCGATCAGTTCGCTGAAATTTTGCGGGCGGTATTTGCGGGCAAGGACGCGGTAGGCCGCTGCCTGTGCTGGCTGGGGCGGTTCGCCCAAATCGAGGAAGGAGTCGGCCATTGCCAATTGATCTAGTCGGTCGGCGGCATGGACGCCAGCGGGTCAAACGGATTTGATGTGGTGGAAGTTGCGGGCAAGGCAACCCGGCAAATTTACGTCGTCGGACGGTATCGATCGTTCACCTGCCGCCAGTTTTGCGGCTTTGCTGGTGTTCGCGGTGGGAGCCGGGACGACCCGCAGCGAATATCGTTGTGGCTGCTTCCTTCCGGACCTGACCAGGTTGGCGACGGCTGCGCCCGCCCGACTCCCACAATCGATATGGGGGAGTTGGACGAAGCGATCAAGATGTTAGCGACAGATGTCCCGGCATCGGCGGATGCGGATGCGGATGCGGTTGCGGTTGCGGTTGCGGTTGCGGTTGCGGTTACCGATCGCGCAAGCGCAGCACCAGCAACCATCAAAAAATCATCAGCGACCCTGCATGTTCCGCGCCTCGCGAGGAATTCGCACCGTCAGGCCGTCAAGCGCCTGATCAAGCCAGATCTGGCATGCGAGCCTGCTGGTGCGGGTAGCGCCCACTGCAAGATCGAGCATATCCTCCTCCTCTTCGCGGGCAGGTTCCAGTCGGGTAAAATCGTCTGCGTCGATAATGACATGGCAGGTTGAACACGCCATCTGCCCCTCGCACGTGCCCTCCAGCGGCTGGCCATCGGCCTGCGCGACATCGAGCAGACGGTCGCCCGGCTGAGCCGTCACTTCGCGCTTTGATCCATCCGCGGCGATGAACGTAATATGGATCATGATATCACTGCCTGCGCATCCGCCGCAGCCTTGATTCGGTCAATTGCATCCAGCAACTCCTCTGCGGTCGTATAGCGCCCAAAACCAAGCCTGATGCTTGACCGGGCTTGCGTCTCGCTCGATCCCATCGCCCGCAAGACATGGCTTGATCGCCCCGAACCGCTTGCACACGCAGAACCCGCTGAAAAGGCGATATCGCGCAAGCCCGAGATCAGCCGCGCCACGTCGAGGCCATCATAACGGATGTTCATGTTACCGCGATAGCGATGCTCGATCGATCCATTGACCGCCCAACGCACGCCGAAATGCTCGCGCGCAATGCCGAACAGGCGCTCGACATGCGCTGTATCAACTGCCTCGCGCTCAGCCATTAGCCGCGCGGCCGCGCCAAAGCCTGCGCACAACGCCGGTGAGAGCGTCCCCGACCGCCCGAGCACCTCCTGCCCGCCACCATGCAACAGCGGCGCGAGTGCCACCCCACCACGCACCCAAAGCGCGCCGATTCCCTTTGGTCCATGGATTTTATGGGCCGAGATCGCGATCAAGTCCGCCCCTTCCGGCATCAGCACCCGGCCATAGCCCTGCACAGCGTCGACCAGCATCGTCGCACCCGCCGCCCGTGCCAGCGCGGCTAGCGCCTTGATCGGTTGGATCACGCCCGTTTCGTTATTGACGACCATGGCCGCCACGAGGCCGACGCCGGGCAAAATCGCCGCGCGGGCCGCATCGAGATCGACCAAACCATCCGCACCCACCGGCAGCACCGTCACTGCCCGCCCCTGCGACGCTTGCGCCGCGACACTATCAAGCACGGCGGCGTGCTCGCTTGCTATCGTCACAATCGGGCCTTTGGTGCCTTTAATCGCCCAGTTGAGCGCCTCGGTCGCGCCGCTTGTGAACGCGGTGCTCCCCCCTTCCGGCAACAGCCCCTCAATCCAGTCCCGCGCAACTTCGACCACCGCTTTGGCGGCACGACCGGATGCATGTGATGAGTGCGGATTGGCATGCTGATCACGCAGCCACGGCAGCATCGCGTCGAGTGCCTCAGGTGCAAGCGGGGTCGTTGCTTGATAGTCGAGATAGATCATTGAGCGCGCGCAATCTGACCCAATGCCTCAACAAAAGCGTCCAACTCCTCGGCGCTGGTGTTCCAGCCCAGGCTTATCCGGATCGTTCGGCTGCTTTCTTCCGGCGCAATTCCAAAGGCGGCCAGTGCACGGCTCGGTTTCAACGTCCCGGATGAACAGGCGCTGCCTGCCGAAACGGCAAAGCCCAACGCATCCAGCCGGATCAGCGCGGCGGCAGCGGACATCGACGCCAGCGATACAGCAAAGATATGGCCGCATTGCACACCGGGAGCGAGGACCTCCCCAAATTGCGACAAAACGGCGTTGAATGCCCGGCGCTGCTCTGCATTAGTTACCCATGTCCTGGTGCCACCCGCTTCCAGCGCCGCAGCAAATCCAAGCACGCCAGGCAAATTTTCAGTCCCCATCCGATAGCCAAATTCATGCCCACCGACGGGTTCGATTATTGCCAGATCCCGGACCAGCAGCGCACCGATCCCCGGCGGTCCGCCAAGCTTATGTGCCGATACAACCGCTAGATCGACTCCCGTCGGGATATGGCCCTGCCCTTGCGAACAGTCGACCAACGACACGCCACCTGCCGCTGCAATCGCCGCGATAGCAGGATTTGTCCCCGCCAGTGGCAATAGCTCAGTGCCGGTTTCCGAATTGACTGACTGGATCGCGACGACCGCTCGGTCGCCTTCGGCCAAAGCCCGCTCAAGCTCTTCGAGATCGATCTCGCCTTCCTCGAGTGGCAGCACCTCCGCCCCGGGTGCCGCCCGAAACACTGCATCATGCTCGACCGCCGACACGATCCGGCGCTCCAGCTTCGTGCGATTCAGGGCAATCCACAGCGCCTCGCTTGCGCCGCTGGTGAAGATCAGCTCGCCCGTCCAGCCCAGCGCCGCCTTGGTCCGCGCCCGCGCTTCCTCAAGCGCCGCCCTGGCCGCGCGACCCTCGGCATGCGGCGAGCTTGGATTGGCCCAGCGCGCCACGCCGTCCGCCACCGCCGCGATGGCTTCGGGTCGCACGGGCGTTGTCGCTGCGTGATCAAGATAGATGCGCTTGGTCATCGCACACCCCTATCGTGGCAGAATGATTGCGCCAATGGCCGCCATGCCTATATAGCGCGCTTTCTCGCGCGTTGCGCGTCCCCCTATTTTGGTAAAAAATCATGCCTGAAGTCATTTTTCCCGGCCCCGAAGGCCGCCTCGAAGGTCGTTTTTCACCGCCACCCCGCCCACGCGCACCTGTTGCGATGATCCTGCATCCGCATCCCTCCTCGGGCGGCACGATGAACAATCGGATCGTGCAGGAGCTTTACAAAACCTTCCAGCGGCGCGGCTTTGCCACACTGCGCCTCAATTTTCGGGGCGTGGGGAAGAGCCAGGGCGTGTTCGACAATGGCGTTGGTGAACTGTCTGACGCGGCCTCGGCGCTTGATTGGGTGCAGAGCATTCATCCGGAAGCCTCCACCACCTGGATCGCAGGCGTCAGCTTTGGCGCGTGGATCGGCATGCAGTTGCTGATGCGCCGCCCGGAAATTCGCGGTTTCATCTCGGTCGCGCCGCCCGCTAACATGTATGACTTCACCTTCCTTGCCCCCTGCCCCTCATCCGGCATCATCATTCAGGGCGAAGGCGACGAAGTGGTCACGCCGATCGCGGTGCAAAAGCTCGTCGAAAAGCTGCGCACGCAAAAGCACATCACGATCCATCACGACGTCCTGCCCCGCGCCAACCATTTCTTCGAACATGAAATGCCTGAGCTGATGCAAAGCGTGGACAATTACCTCGACATGCGGCTGGACCCGAACTCGCCAATCAAATGAGGTTCGCCGAGCGGATTAGCGACAGCAAATCCGCGTCGCTCGGCGAACCCCGGCCGGCGGGGCGCATGCCCCGACCGACGCTATGGGCTTTGCCCATGGCCGATTAGCAAACTTACCGGCCGTCACTTGGCGCCATCAACGGGTCCTGCAAGCAGTCCCGTCAACTATCTGGCCACCCCCCGACATTTGTTTTTAACCGCGCTTCGATTGCGCTAGTAACGAGGTCCGATTAGTCGGAACCGATTCTCATCGGGCAAAGGGTCATTTAAACATGAAAATGTCGTGGATTTCGCGCGCGGCCTTGGCGTTACCTCTGCCCATCGCCGCCTGCGGGGGCAACCAAACAGCTCCAACGGCTACCACGAACATCGTTTCATCGACGCCGACACCGGCCGTCACGCCCAGTCCCACACCGAGTGCGACGCCGCGTCCGATTGTGGGCGTCAACGCGACGCCTGTCGCCACCTTTACGACAGCCTGGGCGATGGATTTCCTCACCAATGACAGGATTCTCGTTTCGGAACGCGGCAACATCACGATCCAGCAAGCCGGGCGGCTCTGGATAATGACCAATAGCGGCGACCGTGTCGAAGTGACTGGGATGCCTGAGAATACCGGTATCTATTACGTTTTGCGTTCGCCTGATTATAACACTACCGGCTTGGTATACATCAGTTATTTTGAGCCTGGCGGGCCGGGAGAACCACGTCGCGGCCGTAATGCTGCGGATACCAGATACAAGCCCGAGGGACTGACGGTGCTGCGCGCGAGGTTGGACTCAAGCCTCATTTCGCCCACGCTGCGCGATGTCGAAGTTATCTGGCGACAAGATCAGATCGTGCCAATCCCGACCGGATTTCAGATCGGCGCCTATATGGCATTTTCACCCGATGGCAGATATCTGTTCATCGGCGGGGGTGCTCGTGACGAATCTGTGGGTATTCAATCGCTCGACAATGCCCTCGGCAAGACCGTCCGTATTTTCCCCAATGGCGGTATCCCGCCCGATAATCCCTTTGTATCTACACCGGGCGCGCGTGGCGACATCTGGACGCTGGGTCACCGCAATGTCTATGGTATCGCTTTCGCACCGGATGGGCGCCAATGGCAGACCGAACATGGGCCGGTAGGCGGCGATGAGGTCAATCTGATCGTCGCGGGGGCCAACTATGGTTGGCCGGTTGTATCGAACGGCAACCACAATAATGAACCAAGCGGCGATATACCGGATCACCGGCCCGGAGACGGTTTTGCCGGGCCGGCCTATACTTGGGCTACCTCGATTGCGCCGGCGGGCATGTTTTTCTATCGGGGAACGCGGTTTGCTGCCTGGCAGGGGGATGCCATTATCGGCGGACTAAGGAGCCGTTCAATCCTGCGGCTCCGTTTCTCCGGCGAAAACGTAGAGGTTGTGCAGGAAATTCCGATGAATGTCCGCATCCGCCACGTATCGCAGGCACCGGACGGGTCGATCTGGGCGATTGAGGATTTCATGACTGGGCCAAATGGTGGTGGACCCGGCCGCATCCTGAAGCTGGACCCGATTTTCGGCAACTGATCCTGGGGCATTTGTCGGAAATCCGCCTGGTCCTTGGACACGACCTCACATCACCCA
>JBBQAU010000045.1:0-13775 GCA_038316685.1 Sphingomonadales bacterium | reverse complement strand
TTGTGCAGCCTTGCCCTGGTCGCCGCCTATCCTTTCATGAAGCGGATTACCTGGTGGCCACAGGCTTGGCTCGGCCTGGTGTTTTCGTGGGCGGCGCTGGTTGCGTGGGGCGAGGTTGTGGGTCTGCTGACTTTACCTGGCGTGCTGCTTTATGCCGGGTCGGTTGTCTGGGTAATCGGCTATGACACGATCTATTCGCTGCAGGACCGCGATGATGATGCAATGATCGGCATCAAATCCTCCGCAAGGCGGATGGGCCGGCATGTCCGGGCGGGTGTTGCTGGATTTTATCTCGCTGCGATTGGATTGTGGTCGGCGAGCTTCTGGTTGGTCCGGTCAGATTGGCTCGCGCTGCTCGCGTTGCTGCCGGTCGCTGCACAGCTGCTGTGGCAGGTCGCGACGCTTGACGCCGATGATGGGGCGGGGGCGCTTGCGCGTTTCCGCTCGAACCGAACAGCGGGTTTGCTGATGTTTGCCTCCTGTCTGGTCGTCGGAACGGCCTAGGCAAATCGCGTTTTAAATTTCCCGGCGGTAAAAGGTTCAATTTCGCTGCCAAGCCGCCTAAGTGGCAATCCATGCAAAATACAGATCAAGCCCGCGACCGGGCACAAGATATTGTCGCCCGCGCGGTTGCGGCCGGGGCCGACACTGCCGATGCCGTTTTCGCCGCCGATACCGCATTAGAGGTATCTGTCAGACTGGGCGCGCTGGAGGATGTTGGGCGATCCGAAAATGCCGAGCTTGGCCTGCGGGTTTTTGTCGGCAGGCGGCACGCCAGCGTTTCGACGTCTGATCTTTCCGGCGCGGCGCTCGATACATTGGTCGAACGCGCGATTGCGATGGCGCGCGAGGCACCTGAGGATGAATGGGCCGGCCTCGCGCCAGCCGAACGGTTGATGCACGGTGACCCGCCGCAGCTCGATCTTTACGACCCGGCCGATGCGTCGCCCGAATCATTGAAGGCGCGCGCGCTTGAGGCGGAGGATGCGGCGCGCGCGGTGGCGGGGGTCACCAACAGCGAGGGCGGCGGCGCGAGCCTGTCGCAATCCGTCGTCGCGCTGGCGACGAGCCATGGCTTTGCTGCGAGCTATGCCATCAGTTCGCATAGCGTTTCGGCAAGCGTGCTGTCGGGGACCGGCGGCGATATGCAGCGCGATTATGCCTATCACAGCGCGCGCCACCTCAACCGGCTCGAATCAGCCGCAGCGATTGGCACGAAAGCCGGAGAACGCGCGGTTCGGCGGTGCCACCCCGGTCGGCTGGAAAGCGGCGCGATGCCCGTCGTCTATGATCCCCGCGTCGGCGGCTCGCTGCTCGGGCATCTGATCGGCGCGATTGCGGGTCAGTCAATCACCCGCAAGACCAGCTTTTTGCTCGATTCGCTTGGCACTGCGATCTTTGCGTCGGGGGTGAGCGTGCTTGATGATCCGCACCGCCCGCAGGGCCTTCGCTCGCGCCCCTTTGATGGCGAGGGCCTGCCGGTTTCGCCGTGCGCGATTGTTGAGGCGGGCATGCTTGAAACATGGCTGCTCGACAGCGCATCGGCGCGGCAATTGGGGCTTGAGGCAACCGGCCATGCCGCGCGCGGCGTCGGCGGTGGACCGGGCGTGTCATCAAGCAACCTCTATATTGCCCCCGGCCATGTGCCGCCTGACACCTTGATCGCTGACATCAAGCACGGCGTCTACATTACCGAGTTGATCGGCATGGGTGTCAACGGCGTCACGGGCGATTACAGCCGCGGCGCATCGGGATTCCTCATTGAAAATGGCGAGATCACGTCGCCGGTCGCTGAATTTACGATTGCGGGCAATTTGAAGGAAATGTTCCTCGCGCTCACCCCCGCCAATGATCTTGAATTCCGGTATGGCATCAACGTGCCGACCCTGCTCGTCGAGGGCATGACGGTGGCGAGTGGCTGACGCGCTGGCGGGGCAAGTCGCGGCAATAGCGCAAGAGGCAGGCGCGCTGGCGATGGCGCGCTGGGGCGATGATTTCAGCCGGTGGGAAAAATCGCCCGGTGATCCTGTCAGCGAGATTGATCTTGAGGTTGACCGGCTGCTCAAAATGCGGCTGACCGCGCTGATCCCGCAAGCTGGCTGGCTTTCGGAAGAAACCGCCGACAATGCCGATCGGCTGGCATGTGACCTGCTGTGGGTGGTCGATCCGATTGATGGCACGCGCGATTATCTGCGCAGGCGACCCGGCTGGGCGGTATCGATTGCGTTGGTTGAACGCGGCGTGCCGATCATCGGGGTGCTTGATGCGCCTGCGCGACAGGAACGCTGGGTTGCCGCCATCGGCAGCGGCGTGACCCGTAACGCTAATCCGGTTAAGGCGGGGAACAGACAGGTGTTTGCAGGTGCGCGCGTGCCGACCGATAGTTTGCCGCGCGCCGATGTTGATTTAGTCGCGGTCGACAAGCCCAATTCGATTGCGCTGCGGATCGCGATGGTCGCGGCGGACGAGGCCGATCTGGTCGCGACATTACGCTGGGGTTTTGAGTGGGACATTGCCGCTGCAGCATTAATTGCGAGCGAGGCGGGTGCCAGGGTTAGCGATGCGTTTGGCGCGCCGCTCGCCTTCAACACGCCCAGCGCGCAGTCCTTTGGTGTGCTGGCAACGACGCAAGGGATTCATGCCGCCGCTGTGGCGCGGCTCCGTGACAGGGCACAGGCGCTCGCGCCGCGATGAGTGTCGTCCGCCCGCTTGCTATCGGCGAGTTCGGGGCCATATGCCGGGACGGTTCAAGGGGAGATATGAGCGGATATGGCTGCGCGGGAGATTAGCTGGCGGGATATTCTCGAAGTCGGGCAGGGTGGCCCCGGCTGCGGCCTGCTGCACATTGATGGTCGCCAGCCCAAAGGTGGTTTTCGCTATCTGCCGCCCGCCGTCGAGCATGAGGACCGCGTCTATGCGTCAAGCTTTGTCTCAGGCGGGTTTGTTGCGTGCGAGATTGATCCGGTGACGCTCGCCAGACGCGCCCTCATGCAGCGGGTCAATTATTGCCGCGTTGTCGGTGTTGAGGACGGCCAGCTTGTCTATGTCGATACCCCCAAGGGCGACTCCGTCAGCCGCATCGCGATTGCCCCCAAGCCGCGCCTGCTCGCCAAATTGTCGGCGCGATTTGGCAAGCGTTAACCTTGCCCGTCATCAGCTTTCATCTCGCGCGCGCCGATAACGGCGTCATCGGACTTGATGGGCAATTGCCCTGGCGGCTGCCTGATGATCTCAAGCGTTTCAAGGCGCAGACGATGTCCCGGCCAATGATCATGGGCCGCAAAACCTTTGAAAGCTTCCCCAAACTCCTTCCCGGTCGCCGCCATATCGTGCTGACGCGCGATGCCACCTGGTCAGCACCAGGCGCAGAAGTCGCGCATGATGTCGCTGGGGCCCTCGCGCTGGCGGGCGATGATGTCGCGATCATCGGCGGCGCGGAGATTTTTGCGCTGTTCCTCCCGCTCGCGACCCGGATTGAGCTGACCGAGGTGCATGTAAATCCTGAGGGCGATGCGGTGGTTCCGCCTTTCACCGGCTGGCATGAAACCGCGCGTAAAGATTTTTCGACCATTGCCGACCAGCCAGCCCACAGCTTTGTCACGCTTTTGCGCGATTAATTGGGGCAAAGCGCATGGGATCGCCCTTGGCGAGACGGCTTAGGATCAGCCAGGCGCCGCCAGCGTATATCACGATATTGATGACGGCCATCGCAGCCCAGAATTCCGCCCAGCTTGACACCCACGTCATGCCAAGGTCGCGGTTGACGAGTGTTTCTGACGCAAACGCCATCACCAGCCCGAGATAGCTAAAGGCCAGGTTGATCTGATGTGACTGGAGTTCGGCAGCATTGCGGCTTCGGTGCCAGCGCACCAACGCAATGCCGCCCCGGATCAACGAGGCAAGGCTGATGGCAGCGAAGATGTGGAAGACGCCAAAGCCGGTCTTGCCAAAGGGGGCGACCCTTGCGGTCACAAAGATAACGCTGATATTGGTGACCAGCATCAGGCCAAAATAACTGATACCAAGCTGGCGGTGGTGCCCTGTGCCTTTTGGCCGTAGAAACAGGATGCCGCCGATCAGTAACGACAGCATGGCAGTGATGACATGCATTAGCAGGAACGGGTTTGAGATAAAGGCCATGGATTTGATCCGGTTAGGGGGATGGTAATGCCGGAGGAAAAGCGCATCGGCGGCCTTCATGTCGAGCCGATCTTCGCGATGTGCGGTGCAAACTTCGTGAAACTGGGCCTATGCATGATTCGCGCTTCGTGAATGCGTTGCCATCTTCGTTGCCGCGACTGCCCTTTTCGCTGGCGATTGCGGTGGCGGTTATCCTGATTGCGGTGTTGACCGGCCCGTTTGGCACGTTCGTGCTGCCAGCTCAGGTGCGATTATTGCTGTGGGGCGTCTTGATCGGCTGGAATATGCTGAAATGGTATGGCTGGCGTCGCTTTGTCCTCACCCGGTTTGATGACAATGTCGCAGGCGCTGTTGCCTGGGTCGCTTTGGGCTCGGTTCTGCTCAACGCCAGTATCGGTATGGAGATCAGCCTTGTCTATCGTGCGCTCGGGTTCAATGTGCCGCTGCCGTATCTGTGGATTTGGCTGACGGCGGCGACGATTTCTTTCATCATTGGCTGTCTGATCATCGCCGCGCCGAGATATCTCCCCGCTGCGATGCCGGTTATTCCAGAATCCACGCCGCAATTGCCCGCCTTCGTCCGTCGCGGGGGCGCGATCAATGTGCGGGATCTGTATGCGGTGGAGGCAGAGGATCATTATATTCGCCTGCACCTTGCCAATGGCCGCAAACCGATGATCCTGTATCGCTTTGGGGATGCGATCACGGAGCTCGCCAGCATGCCGGGACTGCAAGTGCATCGCGGTGTCTGGATCGCCGAGCACGCCGTAACGGGCGCGAAGCGCGCGGGGCGCAACTGGCGCTTGCGCTTGCCCGATGGCAGCCTGGTGCCCGTTAGCAGCAAATTCCTGCCAGCGGTGCGCGCGCGGCAATGGCTGACCGCTTGACGGCAACAGGTTGCGCCGCCGCCTTGCCTCCGTATAGCAATCCTATGCAGCGTCTTGACGGGCGCGTGGCGGTGCCGGACCCGTTCCGGGGGGGCATTGTCGCGCTGGGCAATTTTGATGGGTTTCATCTGGGCCATCAGGCGGTCGTTGGCCGCGCAGTGGCGCAGGCGCGTGCGCTGGGCAGGCCAGCGCTGGTCGCGACCTTTGATCCGCATCCGGTGCGACATTTCAAACCTGATGCCGCGCCGTTTCGGCTCACCACGCTTGATCAGCGCGAGCGACTGTTTACGCAGGCGGGGGCTGCGGCGATGGTCGTTTTTGCCTTCGATGCGGCGCTCGCCGGGCTAACCGCGCAGGAATTTGTCGATGAGCGACTGGTGCGCAATCTGGGTGTCGCAGGCGTCGTGACGGGCGCAGACTTCACCTTTGGCAAGGGGCGTGGCGGCAATGTTGCGGTGCTCGCGGCGCTTGGCGAGGCACGCGGCTTTGCGTGCGAAACCGTCGGCGCGGTGATGGCGGGGGACGAGCCCGTTTCCTCCAGCCGTATCCGCGAATTATTGCAGGCGGGCGATCCCGCAGGCGCGGCGCGGCTGCTCACCCGCCCGTTCGCGATCGCAGGCGTCGTCCAGCACGGCGACAAGGTTGGCCGCAGCATCGGCTACCCCACCGCCAATATCGCGCTCGGCAGCTATTTGCGACCGGCATATGGGATTTACGCGGTGCGCGGGCATCTCCCCGATGGTCGGGTGATGAACGGTGCCGCCAATATTGGCATCCGCCCCAGCTTTGATCCGCCCAAGGAATTGCTCGAAGTCTATTTCTTCGACTTTGACGAAGACCTTTATGGCCAGCTGATCGAGGTGGACCTAATCGCTTATCTGCGCCCTGAGGCAAAGTTTGACAGCCTTGATGCGCTCACCACGCAAATGGATGCTGATTGCGCTGCCGCGCGCGCGATTCTCGGGCAATGACTCTGGCCGGATGACAGGCGCACCGCTTTCGCCTAATGCCCCTTTTCTGATGACTGATACGACCGCCCCCGACGCAGCGAAGGATTATCGCGACACTGTCTTCCTGCCGAAGACCGATTTTCCGATGAAGGCTGGCCTGCCGCAAAAAGAACCCGGCATCCTTGCGCATTGGCAGGCGATTAATCTCTACGGCAAGATCCGCGCGAGCCGGGCAGGGCGCGAGAAATTCATCCTCCATGATGGGCCGCCTTACGCCAATGGCGATATGCATATCGGCCATGCGATGCAGCGCATCCTGAAGGACATGGTCGTGCGCAGCCAGACCTTGCTCGGCAAGGATGCGCCCTTCGTGCCCGGCTGGGACTGCCACGGCCTTCCCATCGAATGGAAGGTCGAGGAGGAATATCGCAAGAAAAAGCGCAACAAGGATGAGGTGCCGGTTGAGGAATTCCGCGCCGAATGCCGCGCTTATGCCGCCCACTGGGTCAATATCCAGCGCGATCAGATCAAGCGGCTCGGTGCGCTTGGCGATTGGGACAACCCCTATCTGACAATGGACTTTGCCGCCGAAGCAACCATTGTCACCGAATTGCTGAAATTCGCCGACACCGGGCAATTATACCGCGGGGCAAAGCCCGTGATGTGGTCGCCTGTCGAAAAAACCGCGCTGGCGGAGGCCGAGGTTGAGTATGAGGACATCGTGTCCACGCAGATCGACGTGGCGTTTGAAATTGTGGACGCGCCGAATGCGCCTGAACTGGTCGGCGCTTACGCGGTGATCTGGACGACGACGCCTTGGACGATCCCGGTGAACCAGGCGCTGAGCTATGGGCCGGAGATTGAGTATGTTCTGATCAAATTTACTGGAGGCATGACGATCGGCCGCGAGCCGGGAGATTGGGGCAAGGAACTTTTCTCATATAGAATCTTAGTGGCTGAATCGCTTCTGTCGGCATTTATCGCGCGCCAACACATCAGCTATCCGAAATTTGACGAACTTTGGCGTGGTAAAGGCTCGCAACTCGAAGGAGCGACCGCGCTCCATCCCATGGCTAAATTCTTCAAGCCCCTCCCCTTCAAGGGAGGGGTTGGGGGCGGGGGCTCTCCGCTTGATCCAACGTTGGTGAGTGGGGATGGCCCCCACCCCAACCCAGCATCGGGTTGGTCAGGCTCCCAGTCTGACCTGAACCGTGCGGGGCACGGTGCACCCGATGCTCCTGAAGGGGAGGAGCTCAGTTCGCCCAATATCAACCCCATTTCCCCCCTCGCCGAATTCTTCCTGCGCCCCCGCCCGTTCCTGCCCGGTGATTTTGTCACCACCGAACAGGGCACTGGCCTTGTCCACATGGCCCCCGATCACGGTGAGGACGACTTCATCCTCTGCAAGGCACACGGCATTGACCCTGTATTTGCGGTCGGGCCGGATGGCATGTATCGCGAGGATTGGGCGTGGCTCGGCGGGCAGGGCTCGGTCATCAACAAGAAGTTTGTCGCAGCCGACGGGCCGATTTGTTCGGATTTGCGCAGCGTCGGTGGGTTGCTCGCAGCGAGCGACGATTTCAAGCACAGCTATCCTCATAGCTGGCGGTCAAAGGCCAAGGTCATCTTTCGCTGCACGCCGCAATGGTTTGTGCCGATGGATCGGCCGCTGAAGCCCTCGCCCTCGCGGGGAGAGGGCTTATTCGCCGGCCACGCCAGCGGCAGCCCCGCCACGCTGCGCCAAACCGCGATGGCTGCCATCGCCGATACCAAATTCTACCCCGAAAAAGGCCGCAACCGGATCGGTTCGATGGTGGAGGGTCGCCCCGATTGGGTGTTGTCGCGGCAGCGCGCCTGGGGGGTGCCGATCACGCTGTTTGTTGACCGCAAGACCGGGCAGTATCTCAAGGACCCGCAAGTCAACGACCGTATCATCGCAGGCGTGCGCGCCGCTGGCGTTGATGCGTGGAGCGATGCCCGCGCGCAAGAATATCTCGGGAATGCCTATAACGCCGATGATTATGAACGCATCACCGACATTCTCGACGTCTGGTTTGACAGCGGCTGCACCCACGCCTTCGTGCTCGAAAGCGGCCGCTGGCCTGATCTGTTGCGGCCCAAGGGCTATCGGGGGCCGCCCGCCGATCTGTATCTCGAAGGGTCGGACCAACATCGCGGCTGGTTCCAGTCGAGCCTGCTCGAAAGCTGCGGCACGCGCGGCCATGCGCCGTATAAGGCGGTGCTGACGCACGGCTTTACGATGGACCAAAAGGGCATGAAAATGTCCAAGAGCCTGGGCAATACGATTAACCCGCTTGATCTGATGCGCGATTATGGCGCGGATATCCTGCGGCTCTGGGCGCTGTCGGTGGATTTCACTGAGGATCACCGGATCGGCAAGGAAATCCTGGCAGGCGTCGGTGACCAATATCGCAAGCTGCGCAACACCTTTCGCTATCTGCTCGGCGCGCTTGATGGCTTTGACGAAGCGGAACGCGTTGCACCCGAGGATATGCCCGAGCTTGAGCGCTACATGCTGTATCTGCTCGAATGCCTCGACATGAAGCTGAAGGCCGCGCTCACCGACTATAATTTCAACCATTATGTCCGGTTGCTGAGCGATTTTGCGAACGAGGATTTGTCGGCCTTTTATTTCGATATCCGCAAGGACAGCCTTTATTGCGACGCGCCCGACAGCCTAAAGCGCCGCGCCTGCCGGACGATGATGGACACTTTGTTCCATGCGCTCGTCCGCTATGCCGCGCCGGTGCTGTGCTTCACAGCGGAAGAAGTCTGGCAGACGCGCTTCCCGAGCGAGGACGGATCAGTGCATGTGCTTGAGTGGCCGGTGCTGCCGTTGCTCCCCGCCGATCAGCCGCTCAGCGCCAACTGGGCCGAGGTCACAGCACTTCGCGCGCAGGTGAACGAGGCGATTGAGCCAATGCGGCGGGAGAAGATCATCCGGTCGAGCCTTGAGGCCGAGGTGGTCGTCACCGCGCTGCCGCTCCCCGCCGAGACGCTGGCGGAATTGTTCATCGTCGCAAAAGTCAGCAAGGGCGACGCGCTTGCCGTGACGCGCACCGATTTCTACAAATGCGGCCGCTGCTGGCGCTTGCTTCCCGAAGTGAGCGAGGACGGCGCGTTGTGTGGTCGTTGCGAAGCGGTGGTGGCGTGAGGCCGCTCCCGATCATCGGCCTTGTCAGCTCAGCCGTTGTCACCGCGCTTGATCAGCTGTCGAAATGGTTCGTCACCGGCCCTGTCGGGCTCAACACGCTGGGCGGTGCGGTGATTGATTTGCTGCCGATTTTCCGTGTGCGTTTTGTCGCCAATATCGGCGTGTCGCTCGGGCTGCTCAGCGCTAACAATGATACCACGCGCTGGCTGCTGGTGGCGATGACGAGCGCGATCGCGATGGGCGTGCTGGTGTGGATGACGCAAGAGCGCAACCGGCAGGATCAGTTTGCGCTGGGGCTGGTGCTGGGCGGTGCAATCGGCAATATCCTTGACCGCGCCCGTTTTGGTTATGTCGTTGATTGGGCCGATCTGCATTTTGGTGATTGGAGCCCGTTTTTGGTCTTCAATCTGGCTGATGCGGCGATTACGACAGGCGTTCTTGTTTTGCTGGCGCGCGCGCTGTTGGTGCGTGACAAGCCAGCACCGACTGTATCTGTGGAGAATGGCAATGCGTAACCTTTCAGCCGTCGCTCTGGGCCTCGGCCTGACTGTCCTGCTTGCCGGGTGTAACAGCGGCAGCGGTTTGAACCGCACCCGGCCCGATGAGTTCGCGGTCGCGCGGCAGGCACCGCTTGTGATCCCGCCCGATTATGCGCTGACCCCGCCACGCGCCGGTGCGCCGCGCCCGCAGGATAACAACCCCAACGCGCTTGCGCTTGAGGCGCTGTTTGGCGGCGCGGCGGCGCGCAGCCTGTCTGAATCGGGCGTGATCTCGCAGGCGGGCGGCGATTCAATCGCGCCGGGTGTCCGGTCAGACGTTGGCGATCCGCAGACCAATGTCGTTGATAAGGGTGCAACGACCCGCGACATTGTTGCCGCACCTGAGGGCGACGGACAGAACGCGACGACGCGCACACCACCGAAGTAAGGTCATGCCCCCTCGACTGTCCCAAGCACGGTGGCGGGGGCAATAATCAAATACTCAAAAACTCGCAATCAACCCAACCACAACCGTGCCATTGGCAATCGATCCCGACCCGTTCTGGCCGCGGCTGAATTGCGGTAACAGATAGGCGGAATTGCGCGCTGTGATGCTGGTGCCAATATAGGAGACATTCAGCGTCAGGTTGCGATAGGTGATGTCGCTACCCAGCGACCAATCCCAATATTGGCCGGTTGGTGTCACGCTCCTGCCATTCGGGCCAAGGCCGGGGTTGCCCGTTGAATTGCCGATATGCGCGGTCAGCGTGAACGGAGTCTTTGGTATTCCCACAGTGGCATCGCCGGTCACATATATATTGTCCTGGCGCTGGCCACGGCTTTGCGGGGTGTTGGCGAAGTTCCCGAGCGAAAGTTGTGGCGGCGCATAATAAACACCTGCGGTCAGCGATACTGGGCCAATCGTGCCACCATAACGCCCGAAGAATTCGACAAAATCGGTCAGCCGTGCGCCGCCGGGGTAGTTATACCAGGTCAGCCCGACATCAAGCGTCCCGTCGCCGACGCCGGTTTTGAAGCCGCCAATCGCGTCAAGTTCCAGGTTTGGTCCGCCAAAGGTGCCCCAGCCAGCCAGGTTCGACGCCCAGAGTCCGCCATATAGGCCGCTTTTATGCGCAATCGTGATCCCGCCCTGAATCGCCGGTTTGGTGTCGGACAGCGACACACCGCGCATCCGATAATCAGAGACGATGGCGACATTGCCGGTGATCGTGATTGCGGGCGGTGGGGCGGTCTGGTCCTGCGCAAATGCAGGGGCAGCAAGTGTGATCGTGAGCGCAACTGCGGTATTTGACATAAGGCGCATCGTTTCCCTTTCGGAGCGAAGGTTCGATGTTCCGGCCCGCCAGGGAACAAGTATCATGCTTTTTGGGGACTCGCCCCGTGCGGCCTCGGCCTCAATAACGTTATGGCAACACTTTGCGGCATCACACAACTTGATTTTGCTCAATCTTCTGGTTGCGCTGTCCATCTTGCCGCGATGCAACATGCATTAGTCAGGTCGCTGCCCGCGTAAACCGGTCAAGCCCCCCGGCCAGGTCTGCGATCAAGTCATCCGGGTGCTCAAGGCCAATGCTCAGCCGCACCAATGGCCCTGCAAACTCACAGGTCGTCGCGGTGCGATGGCGTTGTGGATCAACCGGGATCGCCAGGCTTTCAAACCCGCCCCAGCTATAACCAATGCCAAACAGATCGAGACCATCGATCATCGCTGATCGCGCGGCATCATCGCCGCCCTTCAGCACGAAACTGAACAGCCCCGACGCACCCTTGAAGTCGCGCTTGAAATGCGCGTGGCCGGGGCAATCGGGCAAAGCGGGGTGCAGCACTTGCGCGACTGCGGGGTGCGCGGCGAGCCAATGCGCGATCTGGAGCGCGCTTCTTTCATGCTGCGCGAGCCGCAACGCCATCGTGCGCAGCCCGCGCGAGCCCAGCCAGCAATCATCGGCGCTGGCGACATGGCCAAGTTGAAAACTCGTCTCGCGCAACGCATCAAACCGCCCCGGTCCGGCGGTGACCGATCCCAACATCACATCGGAATGACCCGCGATATATTTGGTGCAGGCGAGCACGGACAGATCAATGCCGTGGCTGATTGCGGGAAAATTCAGCGGTGTCGCCCAAGTGTTGTCGAGGATCGTCGCCACCCCGCGTGCCTTGGCGACGGCGATGATCGCGGGCAGATCGGGCACCTCAAAGGTCAGGCTGCCGGGGGCTTCCAGCATGATTGCTTTTGTCCGCTCAGTCATCAGCTCCGCGATTCCTGCGCCAACCATCGGATCAAAGAAACGTGTTTCTATGCCCATCCGGGTCAGCAACCCCGTCGTCAGCGTGCGTGTCGGATCATAGGCATTGTCGGTCACGAGCAGCTCGTCACCCGGCCCCAGCACCGACAGCAAGGCCGCAGCAATCGCTGCCACGCCCGAGCAATAAAGGAATGTCCCCTCGGCCCCCGGCTCCAGATCAGTCAGTGCATCAGCTAGCGACCACTGCGTCGGCGTGCCTTTGCGCCCGTAAAATAGCCGGTGGTGCGTGTCCCGGCCCGCCGCGCGCATATCAGCGACACTATCGTACAGGATCGTTGATGCGCGCCACACCGGCACACTGACAATGCCTTGCGTCCATTCTGCGCGCCGCCCGGCATTGACGACTCGCGTCGCATCGCGCCGGTCGTCGCCTTTGCTCACGCCGCGCCCATTGCCTTTGGCGTGGTGCGGTCAGCACCCCATTCTGCCCAGCTGCCATCATAGAGCGCGGCATGACCCCCCAGCAGATGCGCACCGAACACCAGCACGGCGGCGGTAATCCCCGATCCGCACGTCGCGACCATGGGCTTGCTCACATCAATGTCGGCCGCGTCAAAGGCGGCTTTCAGTGCATCGCCCTGCTTCCAGCTGCCATCGGCATTAAATAGCGTTGCATAATGGACGTTCTTTGATCCTGGAATATGGCCGGCATGCGTGGCAGCGCGCGGATCGGGTTCTTCGCCGGTGAAACGTGCGGACGAACGCGCATCCATCACCTGTTCGGCGCCGCTGTCGACATTTGCCTTCATCTGGTCAAGCGTACGAACACCGTCGCTATCGGCCCAGACGGTGAAGTGGCGGTGGCGCAGCGTTTCCTTGCCCGATTTTACTTCGCGCCCTTCTGCCTGCCATTTGGCGAGTCCCCCATCAAGGATCGCGACATCATGTGCGCCAAAAGTGCGCAGCATCCACCAAGCGCGCGCGGCGGTGTGCAACGACGAATTGTCATAGATGACGATCCGGCTGCCATCGCCCAGCCCAAGCGACTGCATCCGGCTGGCGAATTTTTCAGGGGATGGCAGCATTGAAGGCAGCGGGCTCGACGTATCGGCGATCTCCGCCAGGTCCATGAACACCGCGCCGGGGATATGCGCTGCCTCATATTCGGCCGCTGCACTGCGGCCTTGTTCGGCCATGAAATAGCTTGCATCAATTACCCGCAGGTCAGTCGCGTGCAGTTCGCCTGCCAGCCATTCGGTCGTCACCAACGCGTCCATCATTCTCTCCTGAGTCCGTTATCTTTCCCTAGCCCGCACAAACGGTGCCGTCGAGACGATCTGAAGCAACCTTTGCCCGTAAATCTGCACCCCCGCTTGTCCGCAGCGCCACTTTGCAATCGCAGCACTTCTACCTAGATAGCGGCGATGACCCCAAAGTTTCTTGGCCAGGCCAGCGCGCTGCCCGCTTCCCCAGAGGAAGCAACGCTCGATTATGTCGCCAATCCGCGCACGAGCCATCCCTATCTGGTGCGTTTTACAGCACCTGAATTCACATCGCTCTGCCCGGTAACCGCGCAGCCGGATTTTGCGCATCTGGTCATTGATTATGTCCCGGCAGCGACGATCGTCGAATCGAAATCGCTGAAACTCTTTCTCGGCAGTTTCCGCAACCATCAGGCATTTCATGAGGATTGCACCGTTGGCATTGCCGAGCGGCTGGTGGCGGAGATGCAGCCCGTCTGGCTTAGGATCGGCGGCTATTGGTATCCGCGCGGCGGCATCCCCATCGACGTCTTCTGGCAATCAGCCGCGCCGCCTGCGGGCGTGTGGATTCCCGATCAGGACGTCCCGGGCTATCGCGGGCGGGGGTAATTGGTCGCC
>JBBQAU010000044.1:0-13879 GCA_038316685.1 Sphingomonadales bacterium | reverse complement strand
GTCATCCTGATCGTGGCTGATGATCTCGGCATGAATGACATCAGTCTTTATGGCGGTGGCGTTGCCGGGGGCGCAGTGCCGACGCCGAATATCAACGCGATTGCGGGCCAGGGCGTGAGCTTTGCCAATGGCTATGCGGGCAATGCGACCTGCTCGCCCTCGCGCGCGGCGATGATGACCGGGCGCTATCCGACACGGTTCGGGTTTGAATACACCGCGGTCCCGGGTGCCTTTGCGGCAAATCTTGCGCACGCTGGCGCTGATTCTCCGGTCAAGCCGATCTATCATGCCGAGCTCAACCATGATTTGCCCAAATATGAAGATATGGGCGTGCCACATAATGAGGTGATGATTGGTGAGGTCATGCAAAAACGTGGCTATCACACCATCCATATCGGCAAATGGCATCTGGGTGAATCCAAGCCGCTTTGGCCGACTTCGCAGGGGTTCGACGAGAGTCTGGGATTGCTGGCGGGGGGCGGCATGTTTTTGCCCGCCAATGACCCCAACGGCGTTGACGCACGCCTCGCCTGGGATCCAATTGATCGCTTCCTCTGGGCGAATTTGCGCTATTTCGTGCAATGGAATGGCGACAAACGATTTGAGCCCAAGGGGCATCTGACCGATTATTTTACCGACAACGCGGTTGCCGCGATTGAGGCCAACAAGAACCGACCGTTCTTTATGTATCTGGCGTATAATGCACCGCATACTCCGTTGCAGGCGACCAGGGCCGATTATGATGCCTTGCCGCAGATCAGGGACCACACGCTACGCGTCTATGGGGCAATGATCCGCCAGCTTGATCGGCGGATCGGCGATGTCATGAAAAAGCTGAAGGACACCGGGCTTGATCAGAACACGCTGGTAATCTTCACCAGCGACAATGGCGGGGCCTGGTATGTCGGGACGCCCGATTTGAACAAACCCTATCGCGGCTGGAAGGCGACCTTCTTTGAAGGGGGCATCCATGTGCCGCTGCTGATGCGCTGGCCAGGTCACATCGCCCCCGGCACGGTGCGGACCGACACGGGCAGCCACCTCGATTTCTTTGCAACCATCGTCGGGGCGGGCGGGGCGTCGGTGCCAACCGATCGCACAATGGACAGTGTGAACCTGCTCGATCCTGCCGCGCGCCGCACGACGACCTTCTGGCGTTCGGGCGACTACCGCGCTGTGCGCGATGGCGACTGGAAGCTTCAGGTTTCAAAGCGCCCTGAAAAAATGTGGCTGTTCAATCTGGCAACTGACCCAACTGAACATCGCGACCTTACCGCTGTCGAACCCCAGCAAGTTGCAAGGCTGCGCGCGATGATCGACAAGCAAAACGCAGGTCTGCCCAAGCCATTATGGCCGGGCTTGATCGAAGGACCGGTGCGGATCGATGTGCCGCTCAACGCGAAATATCGAAAGGACCAGGAATATGTTTTTTGGGCGAACTGAGAACCGGTCGGGCTTGTGCTGGCAGGGGTTTGCGGCCACCTGATTGCGGTCGATGCCCAACGCCGGAGGCGCTATGTTTGATTTCGGGATTGCTGCGACATCCAAGACCGATCTTTATCGCGAACTCCACGTCGCCCTGGACGCATTGACGGTGGGTGAGCCTGATCCGATCGCCAACATGGCCAATGCTGCTGCATTGATCTGGCAATCTCTGCCCGATTTGAATTGGGCAGGCTTTTATAGGTTGGTCGGGGATGAGCTGGTGCTGGGACCGTTTCAGGGCAAGCCTGCATGCATCAGGATCGCGATTGGTGCCGGGGTTTGCGGCACGGCTGCCGCAACGCTGAGGACCCAGCTGGTTGAGGACGTACACAGCTTTCCCGGGCACATCGCCTGTGATGCCGATAGCCGTTCAGAGTTGGTCGTGCCGCTGATCCGCGATGGCATTCTGCTTGGCGTGCTTGATCTCGACAGCCCCCGCGCGGCGCGCTTCGATGCCGACGACGCGACCGGGTGCGAAGCACTCGCTGCGTTATTGGTCGCGCGCATCTGACCCGAAGTGGGACAGCGGCTGCGCTGGTGGAAAACCGAGAAAAAAGGTAAGCAACTTCTTAAGAATAGGGGTCACGCGTTGAATGCGTGACAATGAAATTGGAGTGTTAACCATGCAAACCCGCACTTTTGCTTTTATTGGACTGTCGCTGATAGCGGTTTCGGCACCTGCTGCGGCGCAGCGAATCGACCCGGGTGTGACCTGGGCACCGCGCGTCGATATGCCGCAAATGGGCGGGCAGATTGGCGTGCCGCAAATCGGCGGTCCGCAGGTTGGTCAGCCATGGGGCGGACAGGCGGGCCAAAACTGGAATGGGCAGGGATGGAATGGCCCGGTCAACCAGGGCTGGAATGGTCAGGTTAATCCGGGCTGGAATGGTCAGGTTAATCCGGGCTGGAACGGTCAAGTCGATCAGGGCTGGAATGGTCAGGGTAATCAGCGTTGGATTGGCGGCCAACAGGCACCCGGCGGCTGGAATGCCTATCGGCGTCCGTCGCGCGGCTGGCGTGTCCCGAACTACTGGATGGCGCCCAGTTTTGGGATCGCCAATTTTGCTGCCTTTGGTCTCGCGCCACCCCCTAATGGCTTTGGCTGGTCGCGCTATTACGACGATGCCGTCCTCATCGACCGCAGCGGTCGCGTGAATGATTGGGTCGGCGGGCTCGATTGGAATCGCAACAACGCTGGCTTTGATAACGGCCATACCGGCGTTTACCCGGCACAGCCGCAAATTGGCACTGTTTATCCACAACCGGGCGCGGGTTATCAGGGCACCTATTCGGGCACTTACCGCGTTGGCAACAGGACAGGCTACCAGACAGGCGTCCAGTCTGGCGTCTATCAGCCGCCCGTTGCCGCCTTTTCGCCGCAAGTTGCTGTGCCGCCACAAGTTTACAACCAATCCTACTCGACGCAGGGTTTTGCGGGCCAGGGCCAGGGCTATGGCGCGGGCGGCTATGGCTATGGCGCTGGTTATGACATGGGAACCAATGTCAATGGCGTGTGGTATCCCGGTGGCACGACGACCACGATCGTGGTTCAGTCAGCCCCTGTCGTCACCACGACAGTGACAGAATACATTGAGGAGACCGTCTACACGGCGCCCGTGCGCCGGCATCGCGCGCCAGTCCGCAAGTGGCGGCCACGCGCACGGCCTTGCTGCTGCCGGTAAAAGGATCGGCCATCGTCCTCACCGGACGATGGCCGCTTGATTAACGCGGGACCGGCCCGGCCAAGACGGGAATGCTTTCCGCACCGCTCGCGCTCAGCGCTGATACCGCAAACAGATGATCGTCGACGATGACGTTCGTCAGTTGCGCGCTTGTCTCACCAACATCGCGCCGCCCTGTCCAGCCAGACATATCAGTGCGCCGCCAGCGGATGCGATAGCCCGCAGCCCCCGCCACCGGTTCCCACTTCACCTCCGTATCATATGACAGCGCTCCGGCAATCGTCACCCGCCTGGGCGCGGCAGGGGCGGTCGCCAGCCGCCGGATCGCGGCGATATTGATAGCGGTCACTTTGGCGAGATAGCGAAAATCCATCTTGTCGATGGTGTCGCCGTAAACAATGCCGCCTTCGGTGCGCAGGTCCTGATGCTGCTGCGTCCAGTTTTCTGCTCCCACAGAAAAGCGCACGGCGGGATAGCCGAGTCGAAGGAACGGCTCATGATCACCGCCGCGCCCGAACCGGTCAGGCCTGCGGTCCATGAAGACATCAAGCCCGCCGGTGATCGTGTCTGCAATCCCGTCAATCGTCTTGGCAAGCGCGCGCGAGGGGCCATCATCTTCGCCGCCATTGCCGCGTCGGGCGAACTGATCGGGCAATTCCTCCGACGCGCGAATCCCTTCGGAGAAGACCCGCACCCGGTCAGCGACGCGAATGCCGTTTTGGCCCATTGAATTGCCGACAATATCGTTGTTGAGCATCGCAGAGACTTCCCAGCCGCGCGCCCTGGCGGTTTCGGCAAGCAAGGTGCCGCCCCACAACCCCTGTTCCTCGCCCGAAAAAATCGCGTAGATGATCGTCGCGTCAAACTTTTCGCGCGACAATAGTCGTGCCGCTTCCAGAACGAGCGCCACGCCGGAACCGTCATCATTGGCACCGGGCGCGTCCTTGGTAATATCAAGCGTGTCGGTGCCGCGGCTGTCGATATGCGCGCCTACGATGACAACGCGGTTCGCATCGCGGCCCGGCTGAATGCCGAGCACATCGACAACATCAACGCCGTTTGGCGCGCGCGGCCCGGTGAAGATGCGGGAGATTTGTTCTACCTTGATGCAATCGCCGCAACTCGCCCCAATCGCTGTGAACTGCGCCGCTGCCCAGGCGCGCGCCGCGCCGATCCCGCGTTTGGGGTCAGTCGCTGACGACAATGTATTGCGTGTGCCGAACGACACGAGCTTTTCCACCGTCGCCTTCATTCGGGCGGGCTCAGGCTTATCAGCGGCCAGGAGCGGGAAGGCGAACAGGAGCGGGGAGGCGGACAGGATGAGCGGGGCAAGGATCAAATAGCGCATGGCAAGATCGTGGCGTTTTGCTTTGGGCAGGGCAAGCGCGATTAACTCAGCCGGTCAATCGCCTCGGGGCTGAGCGAGCCCGGCACAATCATCAGCGGGATAGGCAGGGTGCCCGCTTCGCTACCCGCGAAATGCGATACCAGCGGCCCCGGCGGTCCACTCGCCGCCGCGGCAAGCACCAGCGCGGCAATCTGGTCATTGCCCGCAATTACCTCTCGGATGATCTTGCTCGCGTCCCCCTGGCGGACGGTAATGATCGGCTTTAGCCCTGATTCGGCAATCAATGTGCCAGCGGCTGCTGCGACAAGTGCCTCGGCGTGGTCGCGCGCTTCCTGTTCGATGGTTGCCTGCACCCCGCCCCAGGGGACAAATTCAGCCGTTGGGATCAGCGCCAATATCTCGACACTGCCGCCCGTCTTGACAGCCCGTCGGGCGGCAAAGCGCAGCGCGATTTCTGCTTCCGGACTTTCGTCGACCACGACCAGGTAGATGCGCATTGCCGGTTCCCCCCGTGTCTGTTTGACCACTATTGTTGTCGACATGCGTATCGCATCCACCCGCGCGCGCAAGAGGATCGGCGGCGGACCCGAAGGGATGGTCTTGACCCCGGCGTGCGGATAGCCAAGGAAAAGCCCAGTTCGCTGCGGACTCGCTCAAGGACATTTCTTGCCATGACGATCGAGATCAAAATGCCTGCCTTGTCCCCGACGATGGAGGAGGGCACGCTCGCCAAGTGGCTGATCGAGGAGGGCGATTGCGTCGCGTCCGGCGATCTGATGGCGGAAATCGAGACCGACAAGGCGACGATGGAGTTTGAGGCGGTTGATGAAGGCGTTATCACCAAAATCCTCGTCGCTGCCGGGACAGATAATGTGAAGGTCGGCACGGTCATCGCCTTGCTCGCGACCGAGGATGATTCAAGCACCAAGCCTGCGCCTGCGAAAACCGACGTTGCACAGGTTGCGTCGGCCCCATTCGCTGTCTCGCCCGTTGCTGAGATGCCTCCAGCGCCGATTGCCTTAACACGGGCGCCGCAGGGTGACCGGGTGAGCGCCAGCCCGCTCGCCCGGCGGATTGCCGCTGAAAAGGGGATCGATCTCAGTGCGCTTGCCGGGAGCGGCCCCAATGGCCGCATTATCAAGGCTGACGTGCTTGGCGCTGAAACCGCCGCTGCCACCGTCGTTGCCGACGTAGCTTCAGCGATGCCAGCCACCGCCCCCGCTCCTACTCCCGCCCCTACTCCCGCCCTCGCCCCCGAAGCGCCACCGCGTCCCTCGGCCCCGGTCGCCTGGGATGACACAATCCCGCACAGCATCGACAAACTGTCGAACATGCGAAAGACGATCGCGCGTCGTCTGACCGAGGCGAAGCAGACGATCCCGCATATCTATCTGACCGTCGATGTCCGGCTCGATCCGCTGCTGAAACTGCGCGGCGAGCTGAACAAGGCGCTTGAACTGCGCGGCGTGAAGCTGTCGGTCAATGATCTGCTGATCAAGGCGCTGGGCGTGGCGTTGATTCAGGTGCCGAAATGCAATGTGAGTTTTGCAGGTGACACGCTCGTTAGTTATCAGCGCGCGGATATTTCGGTGGCGGTGTCGATCCCCAATGGCTTGATCACGCCGATCATTCAGGATGCGGCGGGCAAATCGCTGTCAATGATCGCGACCGAAATGAAGGATCTCGCGACGCGCGCCAAGGACGGCAAGCTCCAGCCGCAGGAATATCAGGGCGGCACAGCGTCAATATCGAATATGGGGATGTTCGGGATCAAGCAGTTCGATGCCGTCATAAACCCTCCGCAGGGCATGATTCTCGCGGTCGGTGCAGGCGAGAAGCGGCCTTATGTCATCGACGATGCGCTGGGGGTTGCGACGGTAATGTCAGTGACGGGCAGCTTTGATCACCGCGCGATTGATGGGGCGGATGGGGCGCAACTGATGCAAGTGCTGAAGTCACTGATCGAAAATCCGCTGGGGTTGGTGGCATAGGGTGATAATCGCCCCCTCTCCCTCCCCCCTCGCGGCGGCGGGCCGCGCCCTCCCCCGCGAGGGCGGAGGGGTTCCAAAGCGCGCTGATCGAATATCCTCCCCCCTCGCGGCAGAGGGACAGCTTACGGAGCAAGCAGGGAGAGGGGCGTGGTGGCTGCTCGAGCACGCGCGCCTGATGCGCGCCAGTCCCAACAAGGCTGAGCGGAACAGAGGGACGATCGTACGCGCGCACCGCCTCCGGCAATTCATATTCAAACGCCAGCAGATCACCGCGCCTTGCATGGCCATCGCTGGCTCGCGGAATGCAAACGGGAGCTGGGAACATGCCTGAACGCTACGATCTCATTATCCTAGGTTCTGGACCCGGCGGTTATGTGGCCGCAATCCGCGCGAGCCAGCTTGGGTTGAAGGTCGCGATTGTTGAGCGCGAGCTGCTGGGTGGTATCTGCCTCAACTGGGGGTGCATCCCGACCAAGGCGCTGCTGCGCTCGGCGGAAATCTATCATTATATGCAGCACGCCAAGGATTATGGCCTGATCGCCGAGAAGATCAGTGCAGATATTGCTGCGGTCGTCAAACGATCACGCGGCGTTGCCAGGCAGCTGAATCAGGGCGTCACCCACCTGATGAAGAAGAACAAGATTACCGTGTTGATCGGGGAGGGAAGGCTGACCGCCGCGACCGCGATGACCGTGACCGACAAGGACGGTAAGACGAATGATCTGACCGCGAAGAACATCATCCTGGCAACCGGCGCGCGGGCGCGCGACCTGCCGTTTGCCCCTGCCGACGGAGACAAGCCGGGGGGGCGCATCTGGACGTATCGCCACGCGATGGTGCCGCCGGAAATGCCGACCAAATTGCTGGTTATCGGATCAGGCGCGATCGGAATCGAGTTCGCCAGCTTCTATAATGACATGGGTGCCGAGGTGACCGTCGTCGAAATGCTTGACCGGATCGTGCCGGTGGAGGACGCAGATGTGTCGGCGTTCCTCGAAAAGTCGCTGACGAAACAGGGTATGACGATCCTGACCGGGACTGGGGTGGAAAAGCTGTCGGCAACCGCGACAGGCGTCAAGGCATCGATCAAGGGCCCAAAGACTACAGATGGCGACGGCAAGATCGTCGATAGCGACTTTAGCCACTGCATCGTCGCCATCGGTATTGTTCCAAATACCGAAAACATCGGACTGGAGGCGATTGGCGTCGCGATGGACCGTGGTTTCCTGAAGACCGATGCGATGTGCCGTACCAATGTGCCGGGGCTCTGGGCGATTGGCGACATCACCGCGCCGCCCTGGCTCGCGCACAAGGCGAGCCACGAGGGCGTGATCGCGGCGGAGGCGATTGCGGGCGGGCATCCGCATGCGATGGACGCAAAGAACATCCCCGGCTGCACCTATTGCCACCCGCAAATCGCCAGCGTCGGCCTGACCGAGGCCAAGGCGCGTGAGGCTGGATATGATGTGAAGGTCGGCAATTTTCCCTTTATCGGCAATGGCAAGGCGATTGCGCTGGGCGAGGCGGAGGGCTTTATCAAAACGGTGTTCGACGCAAAGACTAGCGAATTGCTCGGCGCGCACATGATTGGCGCTGAGGTGACCGAGCTGATCCAAGGCTATACAGTGGGCAAAACCGCCGAACTGGTCGAGGCCGACTTCCTCCACACCGTCTTCCCGCACCCGACGCTCTCGGAGATGATGCACGAAAGCGTGCTTGCCGCTTTTGGGCGCGCTGTGCACATATGATCCGCTTGCTGTCGCTGCCGCTGCTGTTGCTCGTCGGTGCCGCAGAACCGCCTCCGATCGACTATGCCGCCGACGCCCGGGTGCTCGATCGGATCGTCGTTGAAAACTACGCCTATGCCGATCACTGGCGCGGCGGCGCACTCCCCGATTCGCCAGCACTCGCTGCCGAGCGCGGGGCGGTGCATGACCGCGACAGCCTGCTCCATTATGCCGAGAACAGGATCGCCAGCCTTGCCGATCATCACGCGATCACGGGCGGCTCGTTCAAGGACAGCTGGGCGATCGTACCGACTTATGCCGATCTGTGGATCGTCCGGCGCGGCGACGATTATGTCGTCGATGCGGTAAAGCGCGACAGCCCGGCGGTGCGCGCCGGCATCGTCGCGGGCGATCGGCTGAGCGCGATCGGCGGTGTGCCAACGGCGCAAGCGGTGGCCCGATATTGGCAAACGCTGGGCCTGACGGTGACGCCCGAGCGCGCCGGCTATGCCGCGCGCGTGCTCGCCGCCGGGCGACGCGACCGGCCGCGCGCGCTGACTGTGATGCACGGAGGCATCGCGCAAACTGTAACGCTGCCGAGCCTGTACACGATCAACCGCGACTTGCCGCCGCTCAACATTTTGGCCGACTCGAAATCGCCGACCCGGATCAGGATCAACAACAGTCTGGGCGAGCAGGCAACGATCGGCGCGTTCGATGCGGCGATGGCCGCACTGCCGCTGCGCGATACCGTCATCATTGACCTGAGCGACACGCCGAGCGGCGGCAACACCAGCATTGCGCGCGCGATGATGAGCTGGTTCGTGCGTGCCCCGACGAGCTATCAGGTCCACAGCCTGCCCGCCGAGGAGCGCAAAACCGGCATCGCGCGACAATGGACCGAACAAGTGCTGCCGCGCGCCGGCAAATATCACCCCGGCAAGGCGATCGTGCGCGTCGGCCGCTGGACCGGCAGCATGGGCGAAGGGATCGCGATCGGATTTCGCGCGATCGGTGCGGAGGTATGCGGCGGACCGATGGCGCAGCTGAAAGGCGCGGTCTATGATTTCAGCTTGCCAGCGAGCGGCATCGTCGTGAAGCTGCCCGCCGAGCGCCTGACGACGACCGACGGCATGCCGCGCGAGGATTTCGTGCCCGGAAAGTGCACGGTCGATTGATTGGAGCGCGAGCCAGGGGGACTGACGTCGATGTTAAAATCTGTTCTGGCCGCGAGCGGTGCGCTGTTGCTGGCCGCGCCCGCGCTCCCGGTGAATGCCGAAACCGTCGCGGTGACGGGCAATCCGCTCGCCAATGTGAAATTGCTCGAATCGCCAAGCACGGTCATCAAGGACGGTGTACACGTTAGATAACGCGTCGTCCCGCCCGGTGACTTTCAGCTCGGCCCTCATGGGCATTTAGGCCACGACGGTGCTTAAGGTCAGCAGGTGGACGGTGTTATCAATCGGTTCAGACCGGGCGAACGACTTTGGCGAGCCTGGCGATACGTGCTTCAGGCGACCCTCGACGGTGGCGCCGGTCTCAATCGAGATCGATTCATATTCTACATCGCCGCTGATCCGGGCGGTTCGTTCGATGGTGAGTTGGCGGACCGACACCGAGCCTTCGACGTTGCCCGCGATCCGCGCGTTCTCGGCAAAAACATTGCCAGAAATTCTGCTGTCTGTGCCCAGCACGAGCGCCGAGCAATTGACATCACCCTCAACGCGGCCGTCGATATGCAAATCAGCGCTGGCATGAATATTGCCAGACAAAACGATATCGGTTCCGAGCACAGAAAACATACCCTTTTTGCTGCCATTCCCTGCCGCTGCGCCGATCGCAGGTGTTGCTACTGGTGTCTTGCTGTTATTGTTGAACATCGCGCCAATCTCCCGTTGAAGCACTGACCGCTGCATCCCCGCTGCGAATCATCAGGGTTGTATCACAGGTGTTGCCCGCTTGTGAGTCCGCGCGATCAGGTTTTGCGCATCAGGACCGGATTGTCATTGGCGGCGGGCCTCAAAAGCGTGATGCCGATGCGGCAGGTGGCAATCAACATCGGTACCGCTGCAATCGCAGCAAAGCTGGCAATGCCGCTGGCATAAGCAAACAATGCCAGGATCGAGGCGATTTGGACAAGGATCGCAAGGTGCCAGGAGCGAGAATTGGCATCTGACAAAGCGAGCGCGAGCGCCAGAATGTCCGCCAGAAAGAAATAGCGTTCGTGCATCTTTGGCAAAAGTCCGGCGGTTACCAGAATGGCAAACAGAGCCGCTGCAAGCACGGCTCGGCCGTGAACCGGTGTCGCTGAAAAGCGCGCGATGAAGGCTGCACTCGCCCCGATCGCCAGCGTAAAGGCCAGCCCCAGCAGCGCATGATCGCTGATCGGGAAGAGTTGCACGATCGACCACAGGTTGGGCGCGTTGCGCGCGAGATCGGAAAATCTGTCACCCTGCTTGAAATAGATGCTCGCAAGGTCGGCTACTGGCCAGCCTGCCGCCGCTGCCGGGATCATCATCGCGACGGTCGCAAGCGGGGCCAACAGCCAGAGACGGAGCGGTATGCGACGCTGGATCAGCAGGGCAAGAAAGATCGGGGCGACCAGCACTGCCTGAAGCTGAAAGGACAGCGCGACGCCGCACCAAACCAGCATGGCTGCATGACGGCGGTCGATGGCGGCTGCGACCGCCATGACGCAGGGCGCTGCCCAAAAGGCGTCGCTTTGGCCGAGCAGCGCTGCATTGGCAGCAACGCTGGGCAAAAGGAAGACAAGCGCAGCACCGCGCCCCGGATCGCTCGCATCAAGCGTCCGCAAGAGCCGCGCCAGGGCAAGCGCCAATGCGCCCGTTCCGGCGAGCGACAGCAATTTGATGAGTGTGACAGCAGGCAGCCACCCGGCAAAGAGTGAAGCCAGGGCGAGCGCGTATAAATAAGGCGGTGTGTAGTTGGAGAAGGGCTGCGCAAACGCCGCGATTTGCCCGCTTGCGACAAGGTGATCAAACCACGGCAGGAGGAACGCAGTCATGTCGGTTGAATTGAGCGGCCAGAGCCACCAATCCAGCAGGGCGGCTGCAATCAGCGTCAACCAGATTGGCGGCAGCCGCCACCGCGCTGCGTGGGGACGCGAGCGGGTTGTCGGGCTCAGCCGACCGTCTGGTATCTCGATTTTGCCTTGGAACATCAGCCCATTCTAGGCCAATCGTGGTTAGCGAAGCGTGAAGGGCTGAGGCGTGGTGCGGGCCGCTGGTGTGGGGTCGCCTGCACCGGGCAGCAATCTCATCGCCCCCGTTGACCTTCACCCGGTCCCCACGTATAGGCGCGCCTGCTCTGCGGGACATATGCCTGCGGTGCTGCTTGAACATTGCTGGATGCGTTCAGGGCCCAGGGAGGTCGAAAACCCCCCACACGGTCCTATTTGTCATTTACGACAGTAAAGCTACCAGCAAAGTAACCGCCAGATAATCTGGTAACGTAAAGGTGAAGGGCTTCATGCCGACGATTAACCAGTTGGTCCGTAAGGGCCGTGATCCGCAGAAGGCCAAGTCAAAGGTCCCTGCGATGGAACAGAACCCGCAAAAGCGGGGTGTTTGTACACGCGTTTATACGACGACCCCGAAAAAGCCGAACTCGGCGTTGCGCAAGGTTGCCAAGGTTCGCCTGACCAACCAGCGCGAAGTCATCAGCTACATCCCGGGTGAAGGCCATAACCTGCAGGAGCATTCGGTTGTGCTGATTCGCGGCGGTCGCGTTCGCGACCTTCCCGGTGTGCGCTATCACGTGCTGCGCGGTGTGCTTGATACCCAGGGTGTCAAGGATCGTCGCCAATCCCGTTCCAAATACGGCGCCAAGCGTCCGAAGTAAGCCGGTCGGCAGTTTTGTCCGATCATCATGGCTGAAGTTCAGAGGAAAAAGATATGTCACGTCGTCGTCGTCCCGAGAAACGGGAAATCCTGCCTGATCCAAAATTTGGGGATGAGGTTTTGTCAAAGTTCATGAATTCTGTGATGCTTGACGGCAAGAAGTCGGTCGCTGAAGGCATCGTCTATGGGGCGCTTGAAACCGTTGAGACACGGGCCAAGAAGGACCCGATTGGCGTGTTTCACGAAGCACTCGTCAATGTGAAACCGGGCATCGAAGTGCGCAGCCGCCGCGTTGGTGGTGCGACCTATCAGGTGCCGGTCGAGGTGCGTCCTGAGCGCGCACAGGCACTGGCGATCCGTTGGCTGATTACGGCTGCCCGGTCACGCAGCGAGCATACGATGGCGGGTCGTCTGTCGGGCGAATTGATGGACGCTGCCAATAACCGTGGCAATGCGGTAAAGAAGCGTGAGGACACGCACCGGATGGCTGAGGCGAACCGCGCCTTCTCGCACTATCGCTGGTAATCGCGCGACTAGGGCTTTTGTTGATACGCTAAACGACCTATACCGGACCGGTCGGGGTGAGAGCCCCGGCCTCTCCACATCCCCAAGGAACCGATCATGGCCCGCAGCCATCCGCTCGAGAAATATCGTAACATCGGCATCATGGCGCATATTGACGCCGGTAAGACGACGACGACCGAGCGTATCCTTTATTACACCGGCAAATCCTACAAGATCGGCGAAGTGCATGAAGGCACCGCGACGATGGACTGGATGGAGCAAGAGCAAGAGCGCGGGATCACGATAACATCGGCCGCCACGACGTGCTTCTGGAACGATCACCGGATCAACATCATCGATACGCCGGGCCATGTCGATTTCACGATTGAGGTTGAGCGTTCGCTCCGCGTGCTCGATGGCGCGGTTGCGTGTTTTGATGGCGTTGCCGGGGTTGAGCCGCAGTCCGAAACGGTGTGGCGTCAGGCTGAAAAATATCGCGTCCCGCGGATGTGCTTCATCAACAAGCTTGATCGCACGGGTGCCAATTTCGAGATGTGCGTTGACATGATCAAGGATCGCCTCGGCGCGCGGCCCGCAGTCCTGTATTTGCCAATAGGCATCGAAGGTGGCTTCAAGGGGCTGGTTGATCTGGTCGAGAACCGGGCGATCATTTGGCTGGAAGAGTCGCTGGGTGCAAAGTTTGAATATCAGGACATCCCGGCCGACCTCGCCGAAAAGGCAGCCGTTGCGCGCAGCGAGCTGATTGAAATGGCGGTCGAGCAGGATGACGACCTGATGGAAGCGTATCTGGAAGGCACCGAGCCCACAGTCGCGCAACTCAAGGCGCTGATCCGCAAGGGCACACTCAATTTTTCGTTCGTGCCCGTCCTGTGCGGCTCGGCGTTCAAGAACAAGGGTGTGCAGCCTTTGCTGGACGGCGTTGTCGATTATCTGCCGAGCCCGCTCGACATCAAGGACGTTGAAGGCCTGAAGCTTGATGGCACGACACCCGATTCGCGTCCGCCGGAAGACGACGCACCATTTTCCGCGCTCGCCTTTAAGATCATGAACGATCCGTTTGTGGGGACGCTGACGTTTGCGCGGATTTATTCGGGCAAGCTTGAGACCGCGTCGCAGGTGCTGAATTCGGTCAAGGACAAGAAGGAAAAGGTTGGCCGCATGCTGCTCATGCATGCCAATGACCGTGAAGACATCCAGGTTGCCTACGCAGGTGACATTGTCGCGCTTGCCGGTTTGAAGGACACAACGACGGGCGATACGC
>JBBQAU010000043.1:0-14015 GCA_038316685.1 Sphingomonadales bacterium | reverse complement strand
CGGATGTGGACATCGACGGTCCGCGATTCAATATCTGAATCATGCCCCCATACGGCGTCCAACAAGCGCTCGCGTGAAAACACCCAGCCGGGATGTTCAAGGAAATGCTTCAGCAAGCGAAATTCCGTCGGCCCAAGCGAGACGACCTCGCCCGCGCGGCGGACTTTATGGCCGACGGTGTCCATCTCGATATCGGCATAGGTCAGCTGTTCACCAGCAAGTGCCGGACGCACACGGCGCAGCACAGCGCCGACACGCGCCACCAGCTCGCGTGGCGAAAACGGCTTCGTGACATAGTCATCAGCGCCGGTTTCAAGGCCACGCACACGATCTTCCTCTTCGCCGCGCGCGGTGAGCATGATGATCGGGACGTTGGCGGTCTCCGGCATCCGGCGCAGTCGGCGGCAGACCTCAATGCCTGATAGGCCTTCGACCATCCAGTCGAGCAGGACGATATCCGGCGTTGCCTCTTTGGCGAGCAGCAGGGCTTCCTCGCCGTCAGCTGTATTCTGGACGTCAAAATCCTCGCGCTTGAAGTGCCAGATCAGCAATTCGGCCAAGGCAGCATCATCTTCGACCAGCAACATTTTGGCGCGTGCCATTTTCTTCTCCATCAAGCTGAAAGGCTAGCGCCACGTTCGCGCTCGCCCATGTGGATGCCGGTTGCGGCGTAATATACCATCTCGGCGATATTGGTTGCGTGGTCGCCCACGCGTTCGAGATTCTTGGCGATGAACAACAGGTGTGCGACCTGGCCGATGCTTGCAGGGTTTTCCATCATGTAGGTCACCAGCACCCGGAACAGACTGTTGTAGAAATCATCGACCGCGCGGTCGCTTTCGACGACGCGGATAGCCGCCTCTGGATCGCGGGCGGCGTAGGCATCAAGCACGTCATGTACCATCGTACTGGCGAGTACAGCCATCGCTGGCAGCACCGATAGTGGCTCAATGTCGCCATGATCCTCAATCGCTGCGATCCGGCGTGCAATGTTCTTCGCGTAATCACCGACGCGCTCAATCACACCGGCAATTTTGAGTGCGGCAACCACCTCGCGCAGATCATTGGCAAGCGGCGCGCGTAACGCGATCAACTGTACCGCGAGCCGTTCGACCTGCATCTCCAGCGCATCGATTTGCTTGTCGCCAGCGATGATCGCCTCGGCGGCTTCGAGATCGTGGCGCTTCAACGCCTCCATCGCCTCGACAATGGCGCGTTCGGCAAGACCGCCCATCTGCGCAATCAGACCGCGCAGTTCGCTCAAATCATCATCAAACGCTGTTACCGTATGGTCAACCAATGGTTTTCTCAATCCGGAAAGAGGGGAATTCAGCCATATCGGCCCGTGATGTAGTCTTTGGTGCGTTCCTGACGCGGGTTGGTGAAGATGTCTGACGTGGCACCATACTCGACCAGCGAGCCGAGATGAAAAAAGGCGGTGCGTTGCGAAACGCGCGCCGCCTGTTGCATGTTGTGCGTCACGATCACGATCGCATAACGACCTTTCAACGCTTGAATGAGCTCCTCGATCTTGGCCGTCGCGATCGGATCAAGCGCGGAGCAGGGCTCGTCCATCAGGATGACTTCAGGATCGACCGCAATCGCACGCGCGATGCAAAGCCGCTGTTGCTGGCCACCCGACAAGGCGGTGCCACTCTCGCTCAGCCGGTCCTTGACCTCATCCCAGAGACCTGCGCGCTGCAGCGATTGTTCGACCACCGTATCAAGCTGTTGGCGCGATGAAGCGAGGCCGTGGATCCGCGGACCATAAGCGACATTTTCATAGATTGATTTGGGGAAGGGGTTTGGCTTTTGAAACACCATCCCCACCCGCGCGCGTAATTGCACCACGTCCATGGCCGGTGCGTAAATATCTTCCCCGTCCAGCCGAATGTCGCCATCGGTCCGGGCAATCGGGATGGTATCGTTCATGCGGTTCAAGGTGCGCAGGAAAGTCGATTTGCCGCAGCCTGAAGGACCGATCAACGCCGTGACGTGATCGACCCAGACATCAATCGAGACGTCATTGATCGCTTGCTTGTCGCCGTAGAAGACATTGACGTTACGCGCCGAAATTTTTGCGAGAATAGGGGTATCGGGTTTCATTTTGATCATCACCAGCGGATTTCAAATCGGTTGCGAAGATAAATGGCGAGACCGTTCATCGCGAGCAGGAAGACCAGCAGGACAATAATCGCCGCACTGGTTTTTTCGACGAATCCGGCGCTCACCTGGTCCGACCACAAAAAGATCTGGACGGGCAAAACGGTTGCAGGATCAGTAATTCGATCCGGCGGTGCTGAGATGAAGGCGCGCATCCCGATCATCAGCAACGGTGCGGTCTCGCCCAGTGCCCGTGCCATGCCGATGATCGTCCCCGTCAAAATTCCGGGCAGGGCAAGCGGGAGGACGTGGTGGAAAACCACCTGGATCGGGCTTGCGCCAACTCCTAAGGCCGCATCGCGGATCGACGGCGGGACTGATTTGATGGCGTTGCGTGCGGCAATGACAATCACCGGCATAGTCATCAGCGCAAGCGTCAGGCCGCCTACGAGCGCGGCAGAACGCGGGAGGTGGAAGGTATTCAGGAATACCGCAAGTCCGAGCAGCCCAAAGATGATCGACGGTACCGCTGCCAGATTATTGATGGACACCTCAATCAGGTCGGTCAGCCGGTTTTTGGGAGCATATTCCTCCAAATACAGCGCGGAGAGAACCCCAATCGGAAAAGCCAGCATGAGGGTTACGACCATCGTAAACATCGATCCTTTCAACGCCCCCCAAATGCCAACGATCGTCGGATCGGTGGAATCCGCACCCGAGAAAAAGGACCAGTTGAAGCTCGTCGTGAGCTGTCCCTTCCCCTGCAACTGGACGACGCGAGCTTTGTCTGCGGCTGATCCACGGTCTTTGGCGGCGCTGTCGATGGCGGTCGATGCCGGGACTAAAAGTGTCGCGCGGCGAATAAGCAGCGACGGATCGGCTTTGATTGCGTCGCGGACACGTAACCATGCGCCGTCGGAGAGGAGATCATCACCGCCCGGCCCGAAAGCAATAATAGCCGCTCGGTCGGTCGCTTCCTGAATCGGGGCGACGGCGAGGGCAAGATCGGCCCCAGCACTGCGTAGCCGCTGCTGGTCGAGCATTAATTTGGCCTGCGGAAAATTGATCGGTAGTTTGAGTTCGCTTTGTGTAAAGCCGCGCGCTCCGTTGGTGACCATCGCAATCAGCAGAAACGCCAGGAAGCCTGCCGAGATGATGACGGCGGCTAGGCCCAGCAGTTCAAACCGCCGTTCGGCAGCATAACGCTCCCTTGTGCGCCGCATCATGCCGATGCCACGCCAGTCGGTCGGCGCGCGCTCATCGCGCGGAGGGATTTTTGACGTTTTACTCATATGCTTCGCGATACCGTTTCACGACGGTTAGCGCGACGATGTTCAGCAAGAGCGTGATGACAAACAGCGTCAGACCCAGCGCAAAGGCAGCAAGTGTCTTGGGGCTGTCAAACTCTGATTCTCCGGTCAATAGATCGACTATCTGTTTGGTTACTGTTGTTGCGCTGTCGAGTGGGTTTAAAGACAACGTCGCAACGCCTGAAGCGGCCATGACGACAATCATCGTTTCTCCGATCGCGCGACTAACCGCCAGAAGGACGCCGCCGATGACGCCTGGCAGCGCAGCGGGCAGCAACACCCGCACGATTGTTTCCGAAGTCGTCGCGCCCATCGCCAGCGAACCATCGCGCATTGATGCCGGGACCGCCGCTAACGAATCATCGGCCATCGACGAGACAAAGGGGATAATCATCACCCCCATGACCAACCCGGCCGCGAGCGCGCTTTCAGACGAGGCGTTGGTCATCCCGAGCGCGACAGCGAAATCACGCACAGCGGGTGCCACCGTCAACGCGGCGAAATAACCATAAACGACGGTCGGGATGCCCGCGAGCACTTCCAGGATTGGCTTCATCCAACGGCGAACGCCGGCTGCTGCATATTGAGTAAGATAAACCGCGCTCATAAGGCCAAACGGGATCGCCACGATCATCGCAATCACCGCGCCGATCAGAAAAGTACCCCAAAAAAGCGGCACCGCGCCGAGTGCTGCGCCAGGGTCACGAGCATCAATGATCTGCGGGCTCCAATGCGTTCCGGTCAGGAAATCAAGAATTGGGACCATCTGAAAGAAGCGAATAGATTCGTACAAGAGTGAGGCAACAATGCCGAGCGTCGTGAAAATGGCAATCAGTGATGCAGTGAGCAGGAGGCCCATTGTCACTCGCTCGATCTTCGTCCTCGCCTGAAAGTCGGGCTTGAGCCGTGTATAGGCATAGCCACCGCTGGCCACCGCGAGTAGGAGCGCCAGGGTTGCGCCTATCCAGTCGAAACGAATTTGAGCCGCAGCATAGGCTGGGGCAAGCGTCGGGGCCAGCGGGTTGAGTGCCGCCCCCGAACGACCGGCAGCAATTGCGCGTGCCTCATTCAGCACGGCGGCTCGCTCAAAACCGGGCGGCGGTAGCGATGATGCGCCCGCAATGACTTGGTCCGTCACAAGCCCAGGCGTCGCTTGCGACCAGATGGCAAGAAATATGATCGCGGGGATGACGACCCACATCGCGACATAGGCCCCGTAGTGAGACGGCAGCGAGCTGAAACGTCGATTATTGCCCCGACGAAAGCCCACTGCGCGCACCCGGGCCGTCAGCCAACCGATCAAGCCTAGACCAGCAATCAAAAAGAGTATTGTCAGCGTTTGCAAGGTGTTCGTTCTTTAGTTCGCAAAAAAAAGCCGCATCCCGATGTGATCAGGATGCACGCCATACCTAATGCAATATGCTTGGATCGAGCACGGTCCGGTTTTCGATGATCTTGGTTGCGGAATCACGAATGTTTTGTGGAGCCGCAATCAGGCCGTGCTTCACCAAAGTGCCGCCCGGTCCCCAGGACGCAGCATATTCCGCCAGGAATTTGTCGAGGCCGGAAATACCAGCGAGATGGGCGCTTTTGACGTAGAGGAAAAGTGGGCGGGCGCCGGGATAGGAACCGCTCGCGACGGTTTCATAGGTCGGCTCCACTCCATTCAGCGGAATACCATTCAAAGCTGCGGCGTTTTCCTCTAAATAGCTATAGCCAAAAATGCCGATTGCGTTCGGGTTCGATTGCAGCTTCTGGACAATCAGATTGTCGTTCTCACCGGCATCAATATAGGGGCCGTCATCGCGGATGCGCGTGCAAACCTTGGCAAACTCATCCGGTTTGGCCCCGGCAAGTTTCATGCTTGCTGGATAAATCGTCATGCAGCCATCGGCAAGAATCAGTTCAGCCAGCGCGTCACGCGTTCCGCTCGTTGCGGGCGGTCCGTAAACCATGATCGGCAAAGCTGGCAGCGCCGGGTTGACGTCCTTCCAGGTCTTTGCCGTATTCTTGATGCCTCTGGGGTTGGCGGCAAGTGCCAGGTAAAGATCGACAGGCGTTAGCTGCAGCTTTGGCCCGCTGTTCGATTCGGCAAAGGCAATGCCGTCAATACCGACCTGAATTTCGATGATTTGATCAGCACCATGCTCGGCACAGTTTTTGTACTCGGCCGCCTTCATCCGGCGTGATGCATTGGCGATATCAGGAAAGTCAGCGCCAACACCGCTGCAAAACAATTTGATGCCCGCGCCGGTGCCGGTTGCTTCAATGACGGGCGTCTTTGATCCGGGATTCTTGTTTTTGAACTGCTCGGCGACCATTGTTGTGAATGGGTAAAGCGTTGACGATCCTACTGCCTTGATCTGGTCGCGCGTTCCAAAAGCGCCACCACTGGCTTGATCGTTACACGCTGTTAGGATCGCAAGCGTTGCTATGAGCAATGTAAACCGTTGGCGCATCATCGATCTCCCCTGAAAGAATCACCTTCGGATTAGGCGTCTATCATCCCGAGACGCTCTGCTCTGTGACGTTTTCGTGACTCTTTGATGACAGTGACTCCGGGATGCCGGGATTGAATGGCGGCAACAGCACCGACGCCGTCGTTCCCTTGCCAAGCGAGCTATTGAGATCGAGCCGTCCGCGGTGTCGTTCGATGATGTGTTTGACGATCGCCAAACCCAAGCCAGTGCCACCGAGTGATCGGCTGCGACCCGCATCGACCCGATAGAATCGCTCAGTAAGACGCGGCAAATGTTCAGGGGCGATACCTTCGCCTTCATCGGTTACGCTGATCCGGACCATATTGGTCTGGTCCTTCCAAAGCCGCACCGTAATTGGCGTGGCGGCCTTGCCATATTTCATCGCATTGCCGATCAGATTATGCAGGACTTGCGAGAGCTGTGCCCGATCCCCGGCGACGGGCGGCACGCCGGCGTCAATCTGCGCGACGAGATCAAGCCCGCGTCGATCATGCACGTCGGCGAGTTCGCCCTGCACCTCTTCGATCAGCTCCGCCAGATCAACCGGGGTTGCTGGCACACGATATTTTTCGGCCTCGATACGCGACAGCGATATAAGATCCTCAATCAGGCGCTGCATCCTGCGCGCTTCGTCGAACATCACTTTTAGGAACCGTTTGCGAACATCGGGGTCTTCGCCAGCCTTGTCATCGCTCAGGGTTTCGACAAAACCGAGGATCGAGGCGAGCGGGGTGCGCAGTTCATGGCTGGCATTGGCGACAAAATCGACGCGCATGCGCTCCGCCGCGTAGCTTCCGGTCTGGTTGATCAGATGAACGACGCGCAGTCCGTCAGACATTGACGTGGCGCGCATTTCCCACCGCTGGTCCAACGTGCCCAGACCGACAAGGTTGATGGGGCCATGATTGGCGCTGCGCGAAGAGGTCAGATATTCGACCGACGCCGGGTGGCGGATCGCTAGCCGCACATCCTCACCAACGATATGCCCGCCGAGCAATGAACGTGCCGCAGAATTGGCATGCGCAACTCTACCTTCACCAATAATCAGAACCGGTTCGATGATCGCTTCGATCATCTCATCGATATCAACTGGCGGCGGCTTTCTGGAGGGCTTGGGCGGTTCAACGGGCTCAGCGGTGGATTCACCCGTTCCGGCGGACACCAACACAGCAGCAATGCCTCCCACCAGCGCGATTAAACTCGTCTGGACGGCGCCATCAATTACCGCGATCGCGACGGCAACAATAAGCATCATCGCAATCGCTGTCAGGGTTCGGATACCAAAAGCATTGGGCATGCGCGTTGATCTAGCGCAAAGCGGCAACAGCGGCGAGGGGTGGCAGGTTAATTTGCATTCGATTTACGATTGTGAAAGGGCTTGGGGTCAAAGGTAGCAAGATCATGACCGATGCGAGTCCCCCTAAAGATCAAGGCGCGCCAAGGCTCGCCACAAGGCGGCGTGCACTGCTGCTGGGTGCGGTTGGGGCCACCGCAGTTGTTTCAATTCGGCCGGCGCTTGCGCAAACCACAGCGTCGGTTCTGACGTGCCAAATTCCGGTTCCGGACCACGGCCGGGCCGGGAGTTACATCGCCGCTGACGGCAAAATAGTGCCATCAGGCACGGTCGGCGCATTTCGGCCTGCATCCCAGCCCTTTGACCGCGAAGCCGTCCGCCGGGCGCTTCAAGGCGGTCAGTTGCCCGGGGTCGATGCAGATCGCAGCCGAGCTTATCTCAAGTATATCCAGCGGCTCCAATCAGGCACGAGCGGCTTTAGCTGCTTTGCCTCGCTGCAGATGCCGCGCGGCTAAACGCCGTGCCGGAGGTGGCCTATCATGCGGTCGCACTGGATACGTTGCGGCTCGTTGCCGCAGACGACCTGATATTTGCCTATCACCGCGCTTCGGGTATTACTCATTTGCTTGCCGCGCCCGCGCCTGAAATTTTGAACATTTTAGCCGAAGCGCCGATGAGGGCTGACGAATTGTTGGTTCAGCTAGCCGCACTCTACGATTTGGCTGATGGCGACCTCGCAATGCTGGTCGCGCGGCTTGATGAGTTGGTCGCGGCCGGGCTGGTTTGGCAGGCATGAAGCACACGCACCAATTGCGGATCGGGCCAGTGGGATTCCGGATTGGCTCTGATTGGGCCGCGCCGATTGCACAGCTCAAGACGCTTTATCGCGACTATCCGTCCCCGCATGATGATATCGCCGATTTCAATGTCCGATTGTTTGCCACGCGGCCATGGCGGCGCCTGGTGCGGCCTTCAGTGATGATTGGCGGCGATTACATCCTTCCCGAGGCCGCCCCTCTGCCCCTGGCGCAAGGGCTGCTCGCCGCCGAAATGGCAATGAATTTGCAAATGGCGCTCGGCCAGCGACGTTATCTGCTACTCCACGCGTCGGTGGTCGAGCGCGATGGGCGCGCGTTGATCATGACGGGCGAATCGGGGGCGGGAAAATCTACTCTCGCTGCAATGCTTGCGGCACGTGGCTGGAGACTGATGGGTGATGAATTCGCCCTCGTCGATCCGACGACAGGGTTGATCCACGCTTTCCCCCGGCTGGTCAGCCTGAAGAACGAGGCGATTCATGTCGTTTCTGCTGCGATGCCAGAAGGGCGCTTCGGGCCGCTGCTGGCAGCGACGCCAAAGGGTGATATCCAGCACCTAGTTCCGGATGCGCGAGCGATCGCGGCGATGGACCAGCCCGCCATGCCCGCGCTGTTGCTCTTCCCGAATTTCGGTTTTGCCCCTGCCATTCGCGATGTCGGTGCAGGAGAGGTATTCGTCCGACTCACCCAAGCATCGACCAACTATGTCGCGATGGGCGAGCGCGGCTTTACAGCACTGACGCGGCTGGTGCGCGAGATACCCGCCAAGGCGATCGATTATCCCGATACCGGTGCGGCCATGACCGCCGTCGAGCAGTTATGGACCGGGTTGTGAAAACGGATGGCTGGCTGTTGGCGAGGGCGCTTTGTGATCCGGCCAGCGTGGCGACACTTGACGCCAACGGCTGGACCAGCCTGTTGACCATTGCGCGAGCTGAACAACTTATCGGCTCGCTGGCGCACCGCTTGGAGGGGCTGCCGATGCCCGAAAGTGCCGCACGAATCCTTGCGGACGCGCGCGGGTCCGCCGCGCAGGGCAGGGTGCTTGCCCTTTGGGAGGCGGAGATGGCTCGCCGCGCGCTGGCTTCGTTGGGCTGCCCGGTGGTTCTCTTGAAGGGTACGGCTTTTATTGCTGCCGGACTGGCGGCGGGGGTCGGACGATCAATTGGCGATCTTGATATTTTGGTGCCGATGGATCGACTTGACGCTGTTGAGCGGGCGCTGATCGCGGCGAACTGGGAATGGGTCAAGCCTGATCCTTATGACGACGCCTATTATCGCCGCTGGATGCATGAGCTGCCGCCGTTGATCCACCGCGATCGTGACCGAATGATTGATGTTCATCATACTATTTTGCCGCTGACTGCCCGGATCACGCCGGACGCAGCCGCGTTGATCGCTGACAGCGTTGCGCTCGAGAACGGGCTGCGCATCCTTTCACACCCCGATATGCTGATACATGCCGCAGCGCATCTTTTTGCCGATGGGGATCTGGCAGGCGGCATGCGCAATCTGTGGGATGTTCACCGGCTGGTGGAAGAGTTTGGCACCGAAGGCGTTTTTGATCGTGCCGCGCATCACGGCCTGTCGGTTGCGATGCATCGCGCAGTGCGGCTGGCCGCGGCGCTCTATGCCGATCCTGACGGCGATCAGCTCCGGCTCTCGCGGCTCGACCGGCTCTATCTCCATCGGCTGACGGCGCGCGATGGCTGGGGCAGGGCAGTGCGCCCGTTGCTCCGGCAGGCCTTTTACATGCGGTCGCATCTGTTGCGGATGCCACCGTTGATGCTTGCGCGGCACCTGTGGACGAAATGGCGCGGCGGCCATCATGCGATCTGAGCTGGGCCTTTCCCAAGGCCGGATCGACAGATTAGAGAGCGATCGTCGCGCAATTGCGCACCGTCCAGTATAACGCCTCATCCGACCGCACCCCGGCGCGATCCTCACATCCTGCGGGGACACCGTCGGGGAGCAGCTCAGCTTGGTAGAGCACTGCTGTTGAGAGGCAGGGGCCGGAGGTTCGAATTCGCTCTTCCCGAAGACTCGTCGTTTGTAACTGGACCCTGACCACGCCCAAACTTCGCGTAGAGCGCTGGCAGGAGAAACAGGTTGAGGATCGTCGAAGAGATCAGCCCGCCGACGATCACGATCGCCATCGGATATTCGATTTCATGGCCGGGGCGGTTCCCCGCGACGATCAGCGGCACGAGCGCCAACCCTGCACAGCACGCGGTCATCAGGATCGGGATGAGACGTTCGCTTGCCCCACGCCGGATCAACTCGGGACCGAAAGCGACGCCCTCGTGACGCTGCAAATGGCCATAATGCGACAGCAGCATGATGCCGTTGCGCGCCGAAATGCCGATCACGGTCACAAACCCGACGAGTGAGCCAAGCGACAGCACGCCACCCGTCACCGCGACGGCAATCACGCCACCGAGCAGCGCAAACGGCAGATTGGTCGCAACCAGTGCGGTGGTGCGAAGCGAGCCAAATTCAATCCACACAAGCAGCAATACGCCGACCAAACACAAAATGCCGGTCAGTGCGAGTTGGGCGCGTGCATCGCGCAAAGCCGCATATTCGCCCAATACCTTGGGATAATAGCCCTGCGCAAACGCAATGCCCGCCACTTTGCCCTCGACCGCGCGGGCAACACTGCCAAGATCGGCCCCCTTCACGTTCATCGTCACATCAATGCGACGCTGACCGTTTTCGCGCTTGATTTCGTTCGGGGCCGGGTTGACCTCGACATCGGCCACATCGCGCAGCCGCAATTGTCCGCCGGTCGGGGTTTGCAGCATCAAGTCGGCGATCTTGTGGAGATCGTTACGCACCGCTTGCGTCCCCCAAATCGTCACATCGAAGGATTCCTGATCGCGGTAGATTTCGCCCATTTTCTGGCTGGCGATCAGTGTCTGCGCTTGTCGCCTGACCTCACCCGCCGTCAGGCCGAACACGGCGAGATCGACGGCACGCGGCCTGATCTGGATTTGCGGCACCAGCGCTTGTTGCTCGATCTTGAGGTCGGTAACGCCCGTGATCGATGCGGCTGCGGTCTTGACCCGTTCGGCGGCGCTGCGCAGTTCGGCTTGATCGGGGCCGAAAATCCTGACCACGATTGTCGCCCCGGCCCCGGTCAGCACTTCCTTGATGCGTTCACGCAAATAGGTGAGCAGGTCGCGGAACAGGCCGGGATAGCCATCGACCACGCCCTGAATCTTCTTCACGCTGGCGTCGTAATCGGCGTTTTCGTCGAGGCTGATCCACAATTCGGCGAAATTCGGCCCAACAACCTCGTCTGCTGCCTCGGCCCGGCCGATATGCGCGCCGAAATTGCGCACACCCGGAATCGCGCGCAGCTCCTTTGAGACGCGGATCGTGATCCGGTCCATCGCCTCAATCGAGGTGCCGGGCTTTTCGACCCAGTGCATCAAGAAATCGGTCTCGCGGAAATCGGGGAGGAACTGATCCTTGAAGCTGGCATAGCCCGCGCCGGTCACGGCCAATCCAGCGATCAAAATCCCGACCGCCAGTTGGGGCCGATCGATCATGCGCGGAAGCAGCGCCGCATACCGCCGTTTGAGCATCGCCGCGAGGCGAGTATCGCCCTCGGCCTTGTTCAATCCCGCCGGGAGCAGCATGAGGCACAATGCTGGCGTAACCGCGAGCGCCACCAGCAGCGACATCGCAATCGCCAGGATATAGGCGATTGCCAGTGGCTGAAAAAACGTCCCAGCCACGCCGCCCAGAAAGAAGATCGGCAGAAACACCAGCATCACGATCAGCGATGCGAAAACCACAGCGGAGCGGACCTCGATCGAGGCCGCCAGCACGACATCGAATGCGCTGCGCGGCGATCCGGCCGCATGGTTCAGGCGCAGCCTTCGGGCGATATTCTCGACATCGATGATCGCATCATCGACGACCTCGCCAAGCGCAATGACGAGGCCTGCAATCACCATCGTGTTGATCGTCACCCCGCTCCACAACAGCACCAGCCCCGCGCCGAGCAGCGACAAGGGAATCGCGACCAAGCTGATCACCGCCTGCCGCCAATCGCGCGTGAAGACGAACAGGATCACCGCGACCAGGAAGCAGCCAATCACCAGCGCGCGGGTGAGGTTGTCGATCGATCGCTCGATAAAGGTCGCGGGCCGGAAGATCGTGGTGTCGATCTTGACGTCTTTCAGGCCGGGTTTCAGTTCGGCAATCGCCGCCTCCACATTACGCGTCAGCTGGAGCGTATTGCCGGTGGGTTGCTTCTCGACGATCAGCATGATGCCGGGTCCGTCATCGATAATGGCATTGCCGATGGGAGCAGCGAAGCTTTCGGCGACGGCGGCGACATCGCCAATCCGGATCGGCGCGCCATTGCCCGCCTTGATCGGCATGGCGGCAAGGTCGGCTGCTGTCTGAATCGCGCTTGTTTGCTGGACGGCAAGCCGCTGATTGGGCGTATCGACAAAGCCGCCGCCACCGACCTGTACGGCATCGCCCACCGCAGTCCGCAGTTCGGCAAGCGTGACGGCGTAGGCGCGCAACCGATCGGGATCGACCAACACCTGCAATTGCCGGTCGCGCGCGCCCCAGATCGCGACATTGGCAACACCCGGCACCGCCATCAGGCGCGGTTTGATCACCCAGCGGACCAGCTCAGTAAGCTGCATCTGATCAAGCTTTTTGGACGAAATACCAATCTTCATCGCCCGACTGGTGGAGGAGAGCGGCGGCAGCATCACGGGTTGCCGCGCCGCCGCTGGCAACCGCGCCTGCACCTGCGCAATCCGTTCCTGCACGATCTGACGTGCCTGGATCGGATCAGTGCCGCGCGCAAAGAGCAATACGACCGACGACAGGCCCAGAACCGAGTTGGAACGCAGCGTCGTCATTTGCGGGACGCCTGCAACGGTGGCTTCGATTGGCACGCTGATCAGGCTTTCGACCTCCTCGGTCGACAGCCCCGGCGCTTCGGTTTGAATTTCCACGATCGGCGGCGCAAATTCGGGAAACACATCGAGTGGCACGTCGGTCGACGCGCGCAGTCCCAGGATCACGAGCAGTGCTGATAATCCAAGGACGAGAGCGCGCTGGGTGAGCGCGGCGCGAACGAACCAGGTCAACATGTTACTTACCCGCGCCGAACTCGGTGCCGAACAATTCTGCCGCCCCAATTGTGACGATTTCTGTGCCTGACTCAAGCCCGCGTTTCAGGACGTTTTGCCCCGACTGGGTTGCAGCGACTTCGATACGTCGGCGAAGGTAGCTGTGCGGCGCGGTCTTCTGGTAAACCCATTCGCCGCCATAAATGTCGCGCACGATTGCTGAGGCTGGGACCGAGAGGCCTGCGCTCGCCCCCGCCATCGGCAACGCAACCTGGACGCGCTGACCCACCTGAAAACGGCGATTGCGATTGTCGAGCGTGTAAAACAGATCGACCGTGCCAGCGGCGGTATTGGCAGAAGGGGCGGCCTGCACTGGCGACGCAGTTTGCGCTGCACCACCGCCTAGGGGACGAATCTCCACCGAACGGCCCTTTTCAATCAAGGCGAGGTCAGAACCGCTCGCCGGGACCTTGACCCAAAGTGCGGTAACGCTGGACAGCGCATTGACGGACGGCCCCAGTAAGCGCCGCTGGGCGATTGCGGTGCGCAGATTGGTCTGCGCGGTCGCAAGTGCGGCGGCCGCCTCATCACGGACGCGGCCTGTGCCGATCTGCTTGGCGAGCAGGGTCGATGCGCGCTCAAAGCTGAGCTCGTTTAACGTGACGGCGGCGCGCGCTCGGCCGATTTCGCCTTCAGCGGCAATCTGCTGGGCACCAATCACCAATAAGTCGGTCGTCAGGGCAGTCGGAACCCCCGATCGGGTATTGGCGGGCACAACCAGTTCGCCGCTCGTGGTCCGCACCTGACCCATGTTTGCCAGACCGATACGCTGCGTCACCAGCCCTAGTCGCTGCTCTGCCGCAGGCGTTAAAGTCAATTTCAGTAATTCGCTCTCGTGCGCGACA
>JBBQAU010000042.1:0-14123 GCA_038316685.1 Sphingomonadales bacterium | reverse complement strand
GTTGGCGGCGGCACCCTGCACCGGCTCAAACCGGAATGCGCCGACGCGGTCGAGCTGTGCCTCATCAAGCCAGTCCATCAGATACTCAAAATCCGCCTCGGTCTCACCGGGGAAACCAACCACAAAGGTCGATCGTATCGCAATGTCAGGACAAATAGCGCGCCAGCTTTTGATGCGTTCAAGCACCTTGGCGTCATTGGCGGGCCGTTTCATCGCGCGCAGCACTGACGGGCTGGCATGTTGGAACGGAATATCCAGATACGGCGTGATCAGCCCTTCAGCCATCAGCGGGATGACATTGTCGACATGCGGATAGGGATAAACATAGTGCAGCCGCACCCACGCCCCAAGCGAGCCTAGTTCGCGCGCAAGATCTGTCATGTGCGCGCGCACTTCGCGGCCGTGCCATTCGCGCGGTTGATGGCGGATATCGATGCCGTAGGCCGATGTATCCTGGCTGATGACAAGCAATTCACGAGTCCCCGCCGCAACCAATTTTTCCGCCTCACGCAGGATCGCATCTGGTCTGCGACTGACCAGGTCACCGCGGATCGACGGGATGATGCAGAAGGCGCAGCGGTGGTTGCAGCCCTCTGAAATCTTCAAATAACTGTAATGGCGCGGGGTCAGCTTGAGGCCCGCCTCGGGCACAAGATCAAGGAACGGGGAGGGAGTGTGGGGGGCTGCCTCGTGCACCGCATCGACAACGGCCTCATATTGATGCGGCCCACTGATTGCCAGCACCTGCGGGAAGCGCGCCCGGATGACGTCGGCCTCCTTGCCCATGCAACCTGTCACGATCACACGGCCATTCTCGGCAATCGCCTCGCCGATGGCTTCCAGGCTTTCCTCCTTGGCGGAATCGAGAAAGCCGCAGGTGTTGACAAGCACAACGTCCGCCCCGGCATAGTCAGCGGACAGGCCATACCCTTCCGCGCGCAGCTTGGTAAGGATACGTTCGCTGTCAACGAGAGCTTTGGGGCAGCCGAGCGAAACCATACCGATTTTCGGCGCAGAGGGGAGTGTTGTTGCCATGAGAGGGGAAGCGCTTAGCCCATCGTCGCGATTTCTTCCAGTGCAGCCTCGCTTGATATCCGAATTGTGATAAATTCGCCGGTGTTCGGCTCGACTTCCTGCATTGCGCTCGCCACAATGGAGAGATGAAATTGTCTCAAAAACTCGCGATCGGTCTGATGTCAGGCACGTCACTTGACGGTATTGACGCAGCTTTGATCGAAACCGATGGCGACGCGCATGTCCGCCCAATAGCGTTTTACACTATGGCGTATGGCGATGATGAGCGCAGCCAGCTTGATACAGTCGCGCGATTGGCAATGTCAGTCGAGCGTCCGCATTTCCGCCCCTCGATTTCCGCCGCCGCCGAGATGTTGACAGGGCGGCATGCCGAGGCTGTTGCTGCCCTGCTCAAGCAAGCTGGCAAGGGGGCGTCGGATATCGATGTGATCGGTTTTCACGGCCAGACCATCGCGCACCGCCCCGATCAAGGCTGGACCTGGCAGATCGGCAGTGGCGAGACGCTTGCTGCGTTGACAGGGATTGCTGTTGTCAGTGATTTTCGCTCAGCGGACGTTGCAGCAGGTGGGCAGGGCGCACCATTGCTGCCGGTATATCACGCCGCGCTGGCAAAATCGCTGCCCAAGCCGCTCGTGATCCTCAATCTCGGCGGGGTCGCAAATATTACTTATATCCCGGACGATGGCGAACTGATCGCCTTTGACACCGGCCCCGCCAACGGTCTGATCGACAGCTGGATGGAGGCCGAGACGGGAGCCCGGTTTGACGAAGGCGGTGCGCTGGCCGTGCAGGGTGAAATCAATGAGGCTGTGCTGATGGCGATGCTTGATCATCCGTTTTTTGCAACCCCGCCGCCGAAATCGCTTGATCGTCATGATTTTACAATTCAGCCGGCTCGCGCCCTCTCAGCGGCTGATGGGGCCGCGACACTGACCGCGTTTACTGCTGCCGGGATCTCCGAAGCATTCGATCACTTACCGACGATGCCCAAGCGGCTGCTTGTGGTCGGTGGCGGGCGACATAATGATACGATGCTCGCAATGATCGCCGCAGCGACCGGGCTCACTCCGGAACTAACCGATAGCCTGGGGTGGAATGGCGATGCGATGGAGGCGGAAGGGTTCGCCTATATGGCGGTGCGAAAGCTGTTGGGCCTTCCGATCAGTTTTCCAAAGACAACCGGTGCGCCCTATCCCATGGAGGGCGGTGTGCTTCACCCGGTGCCTGAACCTGAAAAGGTCTCGCGGTCTTGGCGGTAACTCCATCGCTGGATTCGCAAACGCTGGTCCGCAGTGCCGTTGCCGCCCTACAACGCGGCAATCCCCGCGAGGCGCGCAGACTGATCGAGCGAGTTACGGCAACCGGGCGCGCAAGTGTCGAAACGTGGCTGGTTCAGGGCCTTGCCTGCAAGGCTATGGGCGATATGGCTGCGGTTGAGCAGGTGGCGGATGCTATCCTTGGGCTGCAACAGAATAATTTGCGTGGATTGCTGTTAAAGGGCGATGGCCGGGCGGCAGCGGGTGACAGACGCGCCGCCGCCAGTTTTTACCAGTTCGCGGTCGGACGCGCTCAAGGCACGCAGCTTGCGCCCGATCTTGTCCGCGAATTGAATGCCGCCGTCGCATATTGTGCCGATGCAACGGACGCCTACCGCGATTATCTGGATAGCTGGCTTGCGGATGCCGGGGTTGGTATCAGTGGTCGGTTCGCACAATCCCTCGATCTGTTGCTCGGCAAGAAGGAGGTCTATTTCCAGCAGCCAACGGTTTATTATTTCCCGGGATTGCCGCAAATTCAGTTTTATGAGCGCGAGCAATTCGACTGGGTCGGTGCCATCGAGGCGCAGACCGACGTCATCCGGCAAGAGCTTGCGGGGTTATTGACGACGGAAGAGGGGTTCTCTCCCTATGTCGTCGCTGAGCATAACCGCCCGGCAGCTGACTTCCACGGATTGAATGACAACCCGAAATGGAGCGCGTTGCATCTTTATCAAAAGGGCGTGCCAGTGGCAGAGAATATCGCCCGCGCGCCTTTAACCTTTGAGGCGCTCCAGCTGGCACCGCTCTGTCACTGCGCGAAACGGACACCAGCGCTGATGTTCTCGCTGTTGCGCGGCGGGGCGAAAATCCCGCCGCACACCGGCATGCTCAACACCCGGCTGATCTGTCACTTGCCGCTGATTGTGCCCAGAGGCTGCGGCTTTCGCGTCGGCAATGAGGTCCGCGAATGGGAGGTCGGCAAATTGCTGATCTTCGACGATTCGATCGAGCATGAGGCATGGAATGACAGTGACGAGGATCGCGTTATCCTGTTGTTCGACATCTGGCGGCCTGAGTTGAGCGACGACGAACGCGCTGCAGTCACGGCGATATTTGAAGGAATTGATGCTTACGGTATCCAAGCCGATCAGGCAGGTGCCTGATCGAGCAAACGGTCAAGCGTTTGCTGCACCATTGCCAGCGTTTCGCGAAGCGACCGAAGCTGTTCAACGGGGGGCAGCGCTTCGATTGGTTTGGACCGACGAAACGGCCCACGGAACAACCGTTCCAGAATCACCAGCACTCGCGACCGGGGCTTGGCAAGCGCCCGGCTTCGCGGCAACGCCACCGCTGCGTCCGTCATATCGATCGGCACCATGCGCGGCGGCGTGACCGGCGCGACCGGCGCAACAATTGGCCCGACGGGGACCGATACCGGCGGCGTGATCAATGCGAGAGACACTATGGGAGGCGCGCGCCGCCCAATTTTGGCTTGGGCGCGGCGTTCCTGTCGACGTGATTGTCGCGACTGGGGTGGCGCTGGCGTGGGATTGACCAGCGGCTCGTCCGATTGCGGTAACGAAAGCGCGCGGGCAACTTCGGGTTCGGGGCGCGGGTTAGTGACAGGCGGCTTGGGCTGGGCGAGGCAAATAGCCGATGGCGTCTGTTCCCGACGTGCATGATGCTGGCGCGCGCGACCGTGCTTCATCTCATCCTCCCAAAGCTTCTGTGCCGTAACGTCTCCCAAATCTTGAAAAGTCTTTGACACATTACGCGACTCGCGTGAATCCTTCGGCTACGAAATTGCGACGAAACGAATCAGGCTTGGGATGAAGTGCGGGACGAAGCGTTAGCGCTACCTCACCGCTTGCGCGTCAGTTCGCGCATGCCCTCGTCAAGCCCAGCCAACGTCAGCGGATACATGCGATCATTCACCAGTTCACGGATAATGCGCACGCTTTGCGAATAGCCCCATTGCTCTTCAGGCACAGGGTTGAGCCAGACGGTCGCGGGATAGGTCGTCGTCAGCCGGTGCAGCCACACCGCACCCGATTCCTCGTTGTAATGCTCAACTGAGCCACCCGGATGCGTGATTTCATAAGGGCTCATTGCGGCATCGCCAATAAATACGACTTTATAGTCATGGCCATATTTATGGAGGACGTCCCACATCAAGGTGCGTTCAGAGAAGCGCCGCCGGTTGTCCTTCCAGACGCCCTCATAAGGGCAGTTGTGGAAGTAAAAGAATTCAAGATTCTTGAATTCTGAGGTCGCCGCCGAAAACAGCTCCTCACAGAGTTTGATGAAGGGGTCCATCGACCCGCCGACGTCAAGAAACAACAGCAGCTTCACCGCATTATGCCGTTCTGGCCGCATGACGATGTCAAGCCAGCCTTGTCGCGCGGTGCCATCGATTGTTGCGTCAATATCAAGCTCATCAGCGGCGCCCTCACGCGCGAAGCGGCGCAGGCGGCGCAGCGCGACCTTTATGTTTCGGGTGCCGAGTTCGCGGCTATTGTCGAGATTGCGGAATTCACGCTGATCCCAGACTTTCAGCGCGCGTTTTTGCCCCCCTTCGCCGCCGATCCGCACACCTTCGGGGTTATAGCCCGAATTCCCGTAAGGGCTGGTCCCGCCGGTCCCGACCCATTTATTGCCGCCCTGGTGCCGCCCCTGTTGTTCCTCCAGCCGCTTCTTGAGCGTCTCCATAATCTCGTCCCAGGAACCGAGCGATTTGATCGCCTCCATTTCCTCGGCGGACAGATATTTTTCGGCAACGGCGCGCAACCATTCATCTGGAATTTCAGCGGTCTGCTTGCCAAAGGTGGTTGCGACCCCGCGAAAAACCTTGGCAAAAACCTGGTCAAACTTATCAAGCAGCCCCTCGTCCTTCACATAGACGGCGCGCGACAGGTAATAAAAATCTTCCGGTGTGCGATCAATCACGTCGCGATCAAGCGCTTCGAGCAGGATAAGATGTTCCTTCATACTGGCCGGAATGCCGGCCGCACGGAGCTCATCGAGGAAGTTCAGAAACATCAAGCAGCTTTCGAAGACGCGGTTTGATGCATCCTAGCGCAAGGCGCACCGGCTGCAACCCAATACCCCGCTCAGCGCGTGGGGGCGTAAACGTCAATCAAGGCGCCGACATAGTCAGGGTTGCTCCCCGATAGTTCCGGGGCGGCGCGCGCGTTTCTTGCTGAGCGCTGTCGGGCTGAGGCATAGATGAAGCCATCGACTGGATAGACGCTGGTGCCCAAGCCAACTGAGTCCCGGAACCACACGCGCACCTCAGTCCAATCGCCGTTGCGCGAGACATCGGTCAACGTTACGTCCTGCTCAACATGCCCACGCGCTCCGTTGACGCGCGACCAATTGGCATGAGTAATCATGACAATTCGTGGATCGACGACGCGGCTGATGACCGCGACATGCCCACGCGGTAACCGGGGCGAGCGTGCAAATACGATTACTGCCCCCAGGCTTGGCGCATACCCCCTGTGGTAGTGGCCGTCGGCCTTCTCCCACCAAGTCCAGGCGTCGCCATAGATCTCGATGCCGGAAGCTGTGCGTGCGAACGGCACACATTCCCCGACATAGTCGAGCAAGGATGCAGACGCTGGTGGTGCCGCCACCAGCGTTGCTGCGATTGCCGCGAAGAGAAGGGGTTTGCGAGACATCCGGCAACTTCTTGCCGGTCAGCGGGTGCAGGAAGCGTGTCGGCTATTGGTTTACCTGGCACTTACCACCAATTCAGGCGTTAGCCCTTGTTCTGCTGCCGCTTCGCCATGAACGCCAGCCGTTCAAACAGCATCACATCCTGCTCGTTCTTGAGGAGAGCACCGTGCAACGGCGGGATCGCCTTGGTCGGATCGCGGTTCTGCAACACTTCCAGCGGCATGTCCTCGTGCAGCAGCAACTTCAGCCAATCGAGCAGCTCGCTCGTTGACGGCTTTTTCTTCAGTCCGGGCACGTCACGGACGTCGTAGAAAATGTCCATCGCCCTGTTGACCAGAATCTTCTGGATGCCCGGAAAATGGACGTCGATGATTGCCTGCATCGTGTCGCGGTCAGGAAATTTGATATAGTGGAAGAAGCAGCGGCGCAGGAATGCGTCGGGCAATTCCTTTTCATTGTTGCTGGTGATGATCACAATCGGCCTTTCCACAGCGCGCACCATTTCCTTGGTTTCATAGACATGAAATTCCATGCGATCGAGCTCCTGGAGAAGATCGTTAGGGAATTCGATATCGGCCTTGTCTATTTCGTCGATCAGCAGGACAGGGGGCTTTTCGCGCGTAAATGCCTCCCACAATTTGCCGCGGCGGATGTAATTACCAATGTCGTGGACGCGCTCGTCACCCAACTGACCATCGCGTAACCGCGCGACCGCGTCATATTCATACAGGCCTTGTTGAGCCTTGGTGGTGGATTTGATGTTCCACTCGATCAACTCGGCGTCGATTGCCTTGGCGATCTCATAGGCGAGCACAGTCTTTCCGGTGCCGGGTTCGCCCTTGACGAGCAGAGGACGCCGCAGCGTAACGGCTGCGTTGACCGCGACCTTCAGATCATTGGTTGCGACATAGCTCTGGGTGCCCTCGAAACGCTTCATGCATGCTATCCCCGAATTTGAATATCGGGTTTGGAGATAGAGGGTTTTGGCGCTTGAGCGCAAGCGTCGTGGCGTCAGCGCTCGGCGCGGGCGCTGGCGCGCGCTTCGAGCAAGTCCCAAAGCCCCCGGTGTTGGGCAAAGACCTGTTGCGCGCCAAACGCGATCGCGCGCTCGATGCCGCCAGTCTGAGCGGTTGCGACAATCATCGCGGCAGTATTTTCCAGCGACGGTAGCGATGACGCCTTCGGCTCAATGCCCAGCCGCTTTGCGCCCGCGTCAAGCACAACCCGGACGGCATGCCAATCAATGATGAGCGCCGCCGCTGCCCCGACCGCGCAACCGACGCGGTCCGACTGGGCGAGCATATCCAGCGCGTGACGCTGCGCCATGACGGCCGCGCTTGATTCGGCCTGACCGGGCGTTGAGGGAAGCGGACCGGCTGCGGTTGCAAGCCGTGCGAGCATCGCTCGCTCCTCCCCAAAAGATTCGAGAGCGTTTTCGAGCCAGTGAAGGGCACCGGGAAGCGAATTGCGGGCAAGCGCGTGATCGAGCACGCCGGGCTGACGTCCGTGTAACAGCCCCAGTGCATGGACCGCGTCTGCAACGTCCCGCACCGCGACATTTGGCTCGATCAGGGTCGTCGCCATCCTGTGGAGCCCGCTGCCATCAGCATTGTTGAGCGCAACAATCGTGCCCCAACAGGAGTGTTGCGGAGCAGAGGATGCCAGATTGGAAGCCATGAAAGCGGGTAGTCCGATCTGCAAATGCCGACAGAGTCAGCGGGTGGAATCCTTCTGCTGGGACAAATACACCGAATGACGTAAAGACTGGGTTTATGGGGACTTAAGGGTGTCTCAACTTCCCGTCCCGTTCTGGGAAGGTTCACCTTGTACCGTTAGGGCGATGTCCACGGGTGAGATACAGCGAGGGGCGACAACATGCGAGCGACGGCGGCAAGGTTTTTCGGGATTGCTTGCATGGCTCTTGCTGGCAACGCTTCAGCGCAAGACGAAATTGTCATCCAGCCGAATGTGCTGATTGAGGCAGTGGTCGAGGGTATGCCGGCGCAAATTAGCGTGCGTTCTGGCGGGCCGGACCGTCTGTTGCTTAATAATGATTTCGTCACACTACACGGCATTCAGCCCGCAATGTTCGCGGGGGACGCCCTTCTTCGACTGGCCGGGAAACGCGAGTTTATCGGCAAAAATAGACCGCTCGATTACGTCATCGGTGGGGTCGCACGAAGGGGTAGGGCGTTCTGGTTTGCTGACGCGCCGTCGGTCGCGGGAAACGGCACGATTGGACCATGGGCAATGCGTCAGTCACGGGTGACCTTTCTCATTAACGGCACCAAGCCCACCGAGGATGAAGGGATAGTCACTGAATTTCCGCTACTTGGCGGAATCAGCAACTCCAGCATGACTGATTTTCACGACAAGAACTTCGGAATGGGGATCGGCTTCGATCTGGACGACACCGAAGCCTTTCCGGTCGCATCAGCCGCTGCAGGTGCCGCGATCGCCAAAGACTATGGCGGGACGCTGAGCGGCGCGAGTTGGGATGTCACGATCCTGATGGGTATCCGTCGACCGGTGCGGCTCATGACACTGACCAAGCCGCTGATCATCGGCCCGTTATCCTTCACCAAAATTGCGGTTAGGGTGCGTGACCGGATTGATCAGACGGGTCGCGGGGAGGCAATTCCCGAGGCAAATGAGGAGGAACAGGACCCATCCGAGATCATCGTAATAGCCAGAAGTAAGAAGGCGCGGAAGCCCATATTCAGCTTCGTAATCCCCCGCGCACAATTATCAGCCTGTTCGCGACTGACATTTGACAAGAGGGTTAAAGTGATCCAGCTTATCTGCCAACCCGCCGCCCTGCCGGGCTGATGATTGCCTTATTGATCAAGGAAGCTGCGCATTTTGCGGCTACGGCTTGGGTGCTTGAGCTTGCGCAGCGCCTTTGCCTCGATTTGCCTGATGCGCTCGCGCGTGACGCTGAACTGTTGGCCAACCTCTTCAAGCGTGTGATCGGTGTTCATCCCAATCCCGAACCGCATTCGCAGCACGCGTTCCTCGCGCGGTGTTAACGAGGCAAGCACCCGTGTGACGGTTTCTTTCAGGTTCGCCTGAATCGCGGCATCAACCGGAATGACAGCGTTCTTGTCCTCAATGAAGTCGCCCAGATGCGAATCTTCCTCGTCGCCAATCGGCGTTTCAAGGCTGATCGGCTCCTTGGCGATTTTCATCACCTTGCGGACTTTTTCGAGCGGCATCGAGAGCCGTTCGGCCATTTCCTCAGGCGTCGGCTCGCGCCCCTGCTCGTGCAGGAACTGGCGGCTCGTGCGCACCAGCTTGTTGATCGTCTCGATCATGTGGACCGGGATGCGGATCGTGCGCGCCTGATCAGCTATCGAGCGCGTGATCGCCTGCCGGATCCACCACGTCGCATAGGTGCTGAACTTATAGCCACGGCGGTATTCAAACTTATCAACCGCTTTCATGAGCCCGATATTGCCTTCCTGGATCAAATCCAGGAACTGGAGGCCGCGATTGGTATATTTTTTCGCAATGGAAATCACGAGCCGCAAATTGGCCTCGACCATTTCCTTCTTGGCGATCCGCGCTTCGCGCTCGCCTTTTTGGACCATGTTGACGATGCGACGGAATTCGCCGAGCGACATGCCCGTCGCTTGACTGATCTCTGAAATCTCGATCCTGACGCGGTCAACCGCTTCGCCCTCATTCAGGACAAAAGCCGCCCATTTCTTGTCAAGTTTGCCAACGGTAGCGAGGAACGTTTCGTCGAGCTCGTTGCCGATATACCGATCAAGGAAATCCTTGCGCGGCACCTTGTGGCGCTCGGCGAGACGCAGCATCTGACCGCCCAGCGCCGTAAGCCGCCGGTTAAACGCATAGAGCTGATCGACAAGATATTCGATCTTTGCATTATGAAACTGGACGCTCTCCACCTCGGCTGTCAGTTCCTCGCGCAGCTTTTGGTATTTGCGTTCGTCGGCGTTGGACAGCTCCCCGCCTGCTGCCATCGCATCAAGGCGACCGGCCTGCATCTTTGAAAACTTTTTGTAGAGCGCGGTAATGTTCGCGAATTTCTCCAGCGCCTGAGGCTTGAGCTGCTCTTCCATCTGCGCGAGGCTAAGTGTGTTATCCTCTTCCTCGTCGTCTGACGGCCGCGGGGTGCGCCGTTCCGTCATCGATTCTTCGTCTTCGTCGATCGACACTTCTTCGGGTTCGGCTTCTTCCTTGAAGGAAGGCCCGGCGTTTTTTTCCGAAATCTCGGCATTGGCCGGATCGTCATCGTCGGTCAGCGCTTCAGGCGCGGGATCCTTGGACAGCATGGCGTCAAGATCGATGATCTCGCGCAGTTGCATCGTGCCTTCATTGAGCGCGGTGGACCAATCGATGATCGCGTTGAACGTGATCGGGCTTTCGCAAAGCCCAAGGATCATTGTGTCGCGGCCGGCCTCAATCCGCTTGGCGATGGCGATTTCGCCCTCACGGCTAAGCAATTCAACCGCGCCCATCTCGCGCAGATACATCCGCACAGGATCGTCAGTGCGATCAATCGTTTCCTTCTTTTTCTCGAGCGCGGGCGCACTTTCCTCGGGCGTATCGACCGATTCGACTTCTTCCTCGGCCGGGTCGTCCCCGTCGGCGTCATCACCCGCTTCGTCATTTTCGACGATATTGATGCCCATCTCGTTCAGCGCCGAGGTAATATCCTCGATCTGATCGGACGTCATGTCCTGCGGCAACCCCTCGTTGAGCTGATCATAGGTGATGTACCCGCGCTTCTTTGCACGCGCGATCAGTTTTTTGACCGATGCATCGTTCAAATCGATCAGCGGCGCGTCGCCCGATTCATTCGTTTCGGAAACGTCCGCCATAGTCGCTTTCGCCATTAATTGCCCTCAGCCTTAAGAGTATCTGCGTCTTGGTTCGCTTGCATCAGATTTGCAAGTCGCTCCGCCAACGCATGTTGTTCTTTTAGTAACGCCAGTTGCTTTTCAAATGCTTCGTCAGAGAAGCACAATCCCAATTCGGTCGTTGCCGCTGCCAATGCCTCATCAACTTCAGGTCGTGCCACCAGGATCGCAATCGCCTCGTCCAGATCTGCATATGCCCGTGCCAAATCTGTGCCCGCCAAGTTGAAGGAACAGGCCGTTGCGTCTGCCCGAAGCAGATCGGCGACCATCTGATCGAAACCGGATAGGTCCAATATGGTGCGCAGTCCCCCGCTATCAAGCGCCCTATCCTCAATCGCAAGATCAACAACCGCCTCAAACAGCCGCCCAAGCGCTCCGCCAACGAGTTTCAATGACCATAATGTTTCGACATGCCGGGTAATTTGGCTCGGGTGGCGGATCAGTCCGGAAAGCACTGCCTTGGCGAGGATGGGGTCAATGCCGCCGGATTTGACGCCCTGTGCATGCGGGTGATCGCCGCCCGTCGGTGCGGGTTGCTGCCACCGACCGTTCTTGGCTGCGCGTGGCCGGGTTGGCGACCATGTTCGTGGGGCTGGGGCAAAATGGGCATCGAAGCGACGGCGGAACTCGGCAAGATACTCCTGCCGCACTGACGCATCGGCGATGGTGTTGGCATGGTCTGCCAGCCGCTTTTTCAGCCCGGCGCGTTCTTCGGGAGTCGCAAGAGGGAGCGCGGCGAGTTCGTCACGCCATAACCGCTCGACCAGTGGTTGCGTCAGCTCCAGCACAGCCTGGAAGGCGGCGGATCCTTTGCTCCTCACTAAATCATCGGGGTCTTGCCCAGCCGACAGTATAGCGAAGGCAAGGCTGCGGCCCGGGGCGAGCATTGGGAGCGCACGGTGTGCGGCGCGGATCGCCGCCTTTTGGCCCGCCGAATCGCCGTCGAAGCACAGGATCGGCACGTCACTCAGCCGCCAAAGCCGCTCAAGCTGCGCCTCGGTGAGGGCAGTTCCTAGTGGCGCGACAACTTCATCAAAACCAGCCGCGGACAGCGCGATGACATCCATATAGCCTTCGACCACGATCACCCGTCCGGCCTTCCGGCTGGCTGGCGCGGCGCGATCAAGATTGTAAAGTGTGCGCCCCTTGTCGAATAACGGCGTGTCGGGGGAGTTGAGATATTTGGGTTCGCCCCCCCCTGATTCTTTGGCGCCAATCACCCGCCCACCAAACGCAATGACGCGGCCACGCGGATCGCGGATCGGGATCATGAGTCGCCCGCGAAAGCGATCATAGGGTTCCTTGTCCTCAACCTTTATCAGCAATCCGGCTTCAACAAGCGCGGGATCGCCAAATTCCTTGAGTGTTTCCTTTAAACGACCGCGCGAATCCGGGGCGAAGCCAAGGCCAAATGTTCGCGCGGTTTCGGCGGAGACGCCCCGTTTTTCGAGCAACTGGCGTGCATCATGGCCCGCTGAACCCGCCAATTGGTCACTAAACCAGGCCGCCGCATCGGCCATCGCCTCATGCAGTCCCTTCGCGCGCTCGGCCTTCTCGACTGCCTGCCGATCCATCGCGGGCAATTCCATGCCCGCCGCCTGCGCAAGCTCCTTGACCGCATCCATGAACGGTAAGCCACGCTGATCGGTCATCCAGCGGATCGCATCGCCGTGGGCAGAACAGCCAAAGCAGTGGTAAAAAGCCTTGTCATCGTTAACGTAGAAGCTTGGCGTCTTTTCATTATGGAAAGGGCAGCACCCCTTGAACTCACGCCCCGCCTTGGTGAGCTTTACCGTCTTGGCAACCAGCGCGGACAAGAGTGTGCGCGCGCGCAGTTCGTCTAGGAATTGCGGGGTTAGACTCAACTAACTCCCCTTCCGCTTGCGGGAGGGGTCGGGAATCGGCGTGTCGCTAGGCCCGTCGCCAGGCCGATTCAGTTCGCGCTCGCCCATCACTTACGCCAGCGCCGCCTTCACCAGTCCGCTTGCCTTGCTCATGTCGAGCGTCGTCGCGTGGCGCGTCTTTAGCTCGGCCATCACGCGGCCCATGTCCTTCATGCCAGCCGCACCAAGCTCGGTCTTGATTTCCTCAATCGCGGCGGTCGTTTCCGCCTCGCTCATTTGCTGGGGCAGGAAGGTTTCGATCACCGCAATCTCGGCACTTTCGGCATCGGCGAGTTCCTGGCGGTTGCCCTTTACAAACATTTCAATCGATTCGCGGCGTTGCTTCACCATTTTCTGCAGCACCTCGACGACCAGCGCATCGTCGCTTTCCGGGGCCTTGCCAGTGCGCGCCTCGATATCGCGGTTCTTGATCGTTGACTGGACGAGGCGCAGCGTTGCGGTGCCTTGCTTGTCGCCGCCCTTCATCGCGGTGATCAGGGCGGCCTTGATGGTATCGCGAATCATTCTTGCGTCCTTTGCCGTAATCCTCCTCCTTAGCCCGCTAATCCTGTTTTTAACAGATTGACGCTGGGGCGGATGGCCTCTAGCTCCCAAAACTTAGCGACATCGACAGCTTACCGGAGTGCCCGCACCAATGGCCAACGCCAAACCCATGCCCATGCCCGAAGGTGCAACCGGCGTTCTGGTGTTGGCGAATGGGGATGTGGCATGGGGCCGTGGCTTTGGTGCAGAAGGCTCAGCGGTGGGCGAGGTCTGTTTCCACACCGCGATGACGGGTTATCAGGAGATCATGACTGACCCGAGCTTTGCCGGGCAGATCATTACCTTCACCTTCCCGCATATCGGCAATGTCGGCACCAACGGCGATGATATCGAGGCGGCTGACCCGCACGCGCTCGGCATGATCGTGCGTGAAGATGTGACCAACCCGAGCAATTTTCGCAGCGCCGAACGGCTTGATCGCTGGATGAAGGCGCGCGGGCGGATTGGCCTGTCGGGCATAGACACGCGCGCACTGACGCGGCGCATCCGGGCGGGTGGCGCGCCCAATGGCGTGATTGCCTATGCGGCGGATGGTCAGTTTGACTTGCCTGCGCTGATGGCGCGCGCGGGGGGGTGGCCGGGGCTTGAAGGGATGGACCTCGCCAAAGACGTGACGACCGATACCGGGTTCGACTGGGAAGGCGGCGTCTGGCGGCTTGGGGCTGGGTATGATGGGGTGATCGACGAAGGCGCGCGTCCCCATGTCGTTGCCATAGATTATGGCGCGAAACGCAACATCTACCGCAATCTCGTCCATGCCGGCGCGCGCGTTTCCGTGCTGCCGGCGGAGGCGAGTTTTGACGCGGTGATGGCGCTGC
>JBBQAU010000041.1:0-14969 GCA_038316685.1 Sphingomonadales bacterium | reverse complement strand
GTTCGACATTGTCGGGCTGCCTTCGACGCACGGCTATGCTGAACACGCCGATTTCATGCCGACCCAGGACGCCGCCGCTGTTCAGCGGATGAAGGCAGCGGGTGCGATCATCCTTGGCAAGACCAATGTTCCAACCGGCCTGGTCGATATCCAATCGGTCAACCCGGTCTATGGTCGAACGCTCAACCCGCATGATCCGGCGCGCGTGCCGGGCGGGTCGTCCGGCGGCAGCGCCGCGGCACTGGCAGCGGGTTTCGTGCCGCTTGAAATGGGATCCGACATCGGCGGATCAATCCGCACGCCCGCTGCTTTTTGCGGTGTATGGGGACATAAGGCGACCTTCGGTGCTCTGTCCAAAGAGGGCCACATCACGCCGCGCACTGATCGCGCGCCAACATTGCTGTCCGTCATCGGGCCACTCGCACGCGAGGCCGATGATCTGGCGGCGGCGCTTGATGTGCTGTCCGATCTGCCGCTGCCAAGGGCGACGCCACGCGCTGCTGATGACTGGCGCATTCTCTTGCTCCCCGCCCATCCGCTCGCCCCGACAGCCGCCTCGATATCGGGAGCAGTTGAGGCCGTTGGCGCCGCATTTGCCAAGGTCGGGGCCAAGGTTGATCAAACCAGCGCCAAGCTTCCCGATCTCACCCGGCAAAATGGCAACTATATCCGCATGTTGCTGACCGCCCTTGCCCGAGGTTTGCCGCCCGCTGGTGGCGAAGCAATGAATCTCAACACTTGGTTCGAACTGATCGATGAACAAATCCGCTGCACCCGCGCATGGACCGCCTTATTTGCGGACTATGACGCCGTGATCGCGCCCTGCTGGGGCACCAATGCGTTTCCCCATGACGACACCCCAACCGCCGAACGCCTACTGGCGGTGGACGGTGTCACAACCGCCTTCGGGCTGCAATTCGCCTATCCCGGCCTCGCCTCCTTCCCCAATCTGCCCGCCACCAGCGTGCCGGTGGGTATCGACCCGGACGGCCTGCCGATCGGCCTGCAAGTCATCGCCAATATCTACCAAGACCACACAGCCATCGCGGTCGCCCGCGCCGCCCATCGCCTTATCTGGAGCTGACACCATGACCGATATCAATATTTTCCGCAGCGAAACCCGCGACTGGCTGGAGGCAAGCTGCCCGCTTGAAATGCGCGAACCCGTGGGTTCTGAAAAAGACGCCAATTGGGGCGGCCGCAAGGCAGACTATCAGCCAGGCCAGAAGGCATGGATGGACGCGATGGCGTCACGCGGTTGGACCGTGCCCGATTGGCCCGTTGCTTATGGCGGCGGCGGGCTGACGCCTGCCCAGACCAAGGCATTGCGTGAAGAAATGGCAGCAATGAAGTGCCGCAACCCGCTCAATTCTTTTGGTATTTCAATGCTCGGGCCAGCGCTGCTGAAATACGGCACTGAAGAACAGAAGCTCGATTATCTGCCAAAGATCGCGCGCGGCGAAATTCGGTGGTGCCAGGGCTATTCGGAACCCAATGCCGGCTCAGATCTTGCCAGCCTCGCGACCTCGGCTGAGGATGCGGGCGACCATTATCTGATCAACGGGCAAAAGGTGTGGACCTCCTATGCCGACAAAGCAGACTGGATTTTCTGTCTCGTCCGCACGAACAAGACCGACAAGCATAATGGCATCAGCTTTGTGTTGTTCGACATGGATTCACCCGGTGTCTCAACCAAGCCAATCCTGCTGATCAGTGGCTATTCGCCCTTTTGCGAAACCTTTTTCGACAATGTGGAAGTGCCAAAAAGCCAGCGCGTCCATGACGAGAACAAAGGCTGGGACGTCGCCAAATATCTGCTCGGTCATGAGCGGGAAATGATCTCGGGGATGGGATTAAGCGCGGTCAGCGGTAATCCTCTGATCGAGGGCGCGATTGCCGCCGTTGGGCTCGATCATGAGGGGCGTCTGGCTGATCCGCTTCTGCGGGCATCGATTGCGCTGTTCGAGGTGCGCGCCAAGGCGTTTGGTGCGATGTCGGAGCGGTTCATCGATGAGCTGAAAGCCGGGCAAGCGCACCCTGCACAGCCATCAATGATGAAATATTATGGCACCGAATTGAACAAGGCGCGCCACGAACTGATGATGGCATCGGGCGGATCAGACGCGATTGAGTGGGAGAGTGACCGGTCCAACCATGGTGCAGGCCCGCGCGCCTGGTTGCGCACCAAGGCCAATTCGATTGAGGGGGGCACCAGCGAGGTGCAGCTGAATATCGTTGCGAAGCGCATTCTGGAATTGCCGTCCGCCTGACGAATTACGCACAGTCACCCTGGACTTAATCCGGGGTCCACTCATCCACCTGCGAATTGGCCAAGGGGCGCGGTCGGTCCCTGAACAAGTCCGGGTGACGAACAGGAATGAGAATATGCCGCTCTATTTGAATGACGAACAAGTCATGCTCCGCGATACAGCCCGCAATTTCGTGGCTGAAAATGCACCCGTGAAACACATGCGCAGCCTGCGGGATGCCAATGACGCCAATGGCTTCAGCCGCGATTTGTGGAAACAATTTGCGGAGCTTGGGTTTACCGGGATACTGATTGGTGAACAGGATGGCGGGCTTGGCCTGGGCCATGTTGAGGCAGGCGTGGTGCTTGAGGAGATTGGTCGCAACCTTTCCCCCTCGCCCTTCCTGTCCACCGCCGTCGCCGCCGTCGAAGCACTCAAGGGCACGACGCATGCCGCGCGCTGGTTTCCAGGCATTCTGGCAGGCGAAACCTTGGCCGCGCTTGCGATTGATGAGGGTGCCAAGCACCGTGCGACGGTTTCGATGAAGGCGGAACGATCGGGCAATGGCTTCAAGCTGACCGGCGCGAAACAATTCGTTACACACGGCCATGTCGCTGATCTGTTGATCGTCGCGGCCAGAACCTCAGGCGATGCCAACCACAGCGGCGGCATTACGCTGTTTGCGGTTGAAAAAGGCGCGGCAGGCCTGACTGCTGAGGGCGAACGCCTTGCTGATTCAAGCATCGCTGCGCGGCTGACCTTCGATGGGGTAGAGGTCGATGCCGATGCCGTCATTGGCGAGGTTGATCGCGGCAGTGATCCGCTCGGTCGCCTGCTACGCGCGGGTCGGGCCGGTGCGTCAGCCGAATTGTTGGGCGTTGGCGCAGGCGCAATGGACATGACGGTCAGCTATCTGAAGGAACGCAAGCAGTTTGGTACGCGAATCGGCAGCTTCCAGTCACTCCAGCACCGCGCCGCGCATCTATATTCGGAGATGGAGGTCGCCCGTGCCGCAGTACTCAAGGCGCAACAACTGCTCGATGCGCACAGCGACGACGCCGATGAGGCGGTTTCGGTCGCCAAGGCCATGACCGCACTCGCCACCACCTTGTCCGTCCAGGAAGGCATCCAGATGCATGGCGGTATTGGCATGACCGACGAATATGACATCGGCTTCTACATGAAGCGCGCTCGCGTATTGGCTGAGATGTTTGGCGATGCGAATTTTCACGCTGACCAACTGGCGCGCGCCAACGGCTATTGAGGCAGTGGCCCGATCTAACAAAGGCAAGGTGTGAGGATGATTGAATGACCGACGCCGTTACCGACTCGAAACCCCCGCCGACGCCGGAAATGCTGACACAGCGCCTGGTGGAACTGCTCGAAATTGAGGAGATCGATACCGACCTCTATCGCGGCAAGCGCGGGCGCGACGGATTTGGTCGCGTCTTTGGCGGGCAGGTGGTCGCGCAGGCGCTTCAAGCGGCGCAACGTTCAACCGACGAACCGAAAATCGCACATTCGCTGCACGCTTATTTCATGCGGGCAGGCAACGAGGAGTTTCCGATCCTCTACCGCGTCGTGCGCGATTTTGACGGCAAAAGCTTTTCGACCCGGCGCGTTATTGCGATGCAAAAGGGACAGCCGATCCTCAACATGGCCTGCTCATTGCAGGTGCCAGAAGCAGGGTTGAACCATCAAGACGCGATGCCTGAAGTCCCGCAGCCCGAGGACCTCAAAAGCGATCTCGAAATCAGGCGCGAGATGATCGACAAGATTCCGGAAAAATTCCGTAAGCACTTCTTGCGCGCGCGTGCTGTGGAAAGCCGCCCCGTTTTACCGGGCAACTGGTTTTCGAACGAAAAGCGAGAACCGCGCCAGAGCACCTGGTTCCGTGTCTGCGCACCGATTGGCGAGGACAAGGCAATGCACCGTGCAATCCTGACCTATGGCTCGGACATGTCGCTGCTGGGCACCGGCACGCTACCGCACGGGATCAACTGGATGACGAGCAATCTCCAGACCACCAGTCTCGATCATGCCGTCTGGCTGCATGAGGATTTCCGCGCCGATGACTGGCTGCTCTATGTCTGCGACAGCCCCTGGGCCGGGCATGCGCGCAGCTTCAACCGCGGCAAGATTTTCAGCCGCGATGGCAGACTCGTCGCAAGCTGTGCGCAAGAAGGCCTGATGCGGTTGCGGGAATGAGCAGGGCGCGCATCTGAATTGGTCGTTCACGAAAGCGCTCTCCGGTTAGCGACCTCAGTATCCGACCAGCGCCCGTCGCTGGATATCCGGGATGGTGCCATCGGCCATCGGACCGACATTGATCAGCAAATTACCGCCCTTTTGCAGCACGGCATCGCGCAGTGCCACAAAAGCTAGGTGGGTCGGATAATCACTTTCGATCTCGTTTTGATTATAGCCAAAAGCGAGGCCGATCCCCCGACACGCCTCCCATTTTCCGCCCTCTGGCGCGGACCCGAGCCCATATTGGATCGTGCGGAAATCCGCATGGAGCGGCTTGCTCATCAGTGCGCGCGCGTCCCCCGATTGCAGCGCCCGCTTCACCCGATCATTAAACGCAGCGCGCGTCGCCGGCGCCTGAAGACTATCAAACAAGGCGACTTCCCCCAGCCGACGGTCATTGAACACGCCATCGGAGACAGCCGCGTAATAATCGACGAAAAGGGCGGGCAGATCGGCACGATTGGGCCAGCCAATATCATTCCAGATCACTGACGGCTGATAACGGTCAATCAACTCGCGGACCTGGGCTGCCGCATAATCGCGATAATCATCGCCAGTTGGGATGCAGGCCAGCATATCGCCCAGATTGCGGATCGGCACGTGTTTGAAGGTCCAATCCAAGCCTCCCGAATAATAAACGCCAAAGCGCAATCCAGCAGCCCGCGTTGCCGCCGCCAACTCATCGACAAAATCGCGGCTGCTGTGCCAGCCGGGACGGTGCGAGTTCTCCACTTCGGTTGGCTACAGGCAATAGCCGTCATGATGCTTGGCAACGAAGACGACATAAGCCGCGCCCGCCTGCACGAACATGTCCACCAGTGCCTGCGCATCGAACGCTGCCGAGACCTTATCAAACATCGCCCGAAAATCGACATAGGGCCTGTCCCCCAATACGCACGGTGATGGGCAGCGGTGGGGCTATCGGGCAGCGTCATCGCATTGGCATACCATTCGGGATAGGGCTGGAGCGCGCAGGTATTTTCGTAATCTTCCAGCATCAATTCGTTCAGCGCACGGCCACGTGGTGCCTAGGCGCATACTGCATACATCCCCCAATGGATGAAGATGCCCAGTTGCGGCTTCGCAAACCAATCAGGGCATAGCCGCGCCTGAAATATCTCAAAACCAATAGTCACTTGCTGTTGCCCTACACCGCCGTCTTGCCATATTCCTGCTTGGTGACCGGATGGCTTGAGGACAGCCCGCCATCGACGGCAATCGCCTGACCGTTGACATAGCTCGCATCGTCGGAGGCCAGAAACGCAGCGACCTTGGCAAGCTCCTCAGGCTGGGCACCACGCCGCAACGGGTTGAGCCGCCCGACCCGATCCATCTTCCCCGCTTCGCGCGCATAATCGAAGGTTGGCTTGGTCATGCCGGTTTCGGTGAGGCCCGGGCAGATCGCGTTGACGCGCACGTTCGATCCCGCAAATTGCTGCGCTGAGACCATCGCCAGATTGATGACGCCCGCCTTTGATGCGGAGTAAGCGGGCGACCCCGCCCCCGATCGGATACCGGCAACGCTTGCCGTCAGCACAATCGACCCGCCGCCGCGCTCGGCGATTTTTGGCCCGCCATGTTTGATCGCCAGATACGGCCCGATCAGGTTCACGCGCAACACCTCGGTGATCAGCGCGACATCGGTGTCGAAGATATTGGCCATGCCGCCCGAAATCCCGGCATTGGCAAAGAAAATGTCGAGCCCGCCAAAACTATCGATCGCCAGCGCCACCGTCTTGACGACATCTTCCTCAAGCCCCGCATCCATCTGGATAGCGATGGCCGTGCCGCCCGCATCGGTGATCAGCCTGGCGGTCTCGTGGACGGTATCGCTCTTGTCAGCGACGATCACCCGGCCGCCCTCGCTGGCGAACAGCATCGATGTTGCGCGGCCAATGCCTGAGCCAGCACCCGTGACGATGATCGACTTGTCTGTGAAACGTGCCATCTTATCCTCTTTCGTCGATTGGCGTCACGCGGCGTATAATGCGGTGACGGCTGTTGCTGCCCCTAAATCGTCACGCCGCCATCGATCACGATGGTCTGGCCGGTCATAAAATTACTTGCAGAACTGCCCAGAAACACCACCGCGCCCGCAATTTCCTCCGGCTCACCAATCCGGCGCAGCGGTGTGGTCGCGTTGCGGCGCGCGGCAAGCGTTTCATCTTCCCACAACGCGCGGGCGAAATCGGTTTTGATCAAGCCTGGTGCGATGCAATTGACGCGGACGTTGTCGGGGCCAAATTCATGCGCCAGGTTGCGGGCAAGTTGCATGTCCGCCGCCTTGGAAATGGCATAAGCACCGATTACCGGCGTCCCACGCAAACCGCCAATCGACGAAATGATGATGATCGACCCCGATTTGCGCGCCCGCATCTCGGGCGCGACCATCGTGATCAGCCAATGGTTGGAGATGATATTGTTATCGAGAATCTTGCGGAACTGCTCATCGGCAATCCCCTCCTGCGGGCCATAATAGGGGTTGGAGGCGGCGTTGCAGACGAGAATGTCGATCCGGCCAAAGGCGCGCCGCGTTTCATCCACCAGATGCTGCAGCCCGGCCTTGTCAGAGATGTTGGCCGCGACTGCAATCGCTGTGCCGTCACCATATTTGCGGTTGAGTTCTACGGCGACCGCATCGCATGCATCCTGTTTGCGGCTTGAGATGACAACCTTCGCGCCGTGTTCAGCGAGTTCCCATGCGCTCGCCTTACCAATCCCGCGCGAGGAACCGGTGATGATCGCTACTTGCCCGGTCAGATCGAATTGGCTCATTTCTTCCCCCTCCCGCTTGCGGGAGGGGCCCGGGGTGGGCCTGAACCGCTGCGAGCTTTTGTTTCGGTTCAACCCGGGTGCAACCCCACCGCCAACCCCTCCCGCAAGTGGGAGAGGGACTGCGGCTACGCCCCTGCCTGTTTTGCAAATCCCCATGCCGCCGCCGCCAGATGATGCACCCGCTCCACCGTCTTATGCGCCTGCGCGCTTGAGGCTGTGCCGTCGACGATCCGCTTCTTGATGCCTTGCACAATCCCTGTCAGCCGAAACAGATTATAGGCGAAATACCATTCGAGCTTTGGCACCCCGTCACGTCCCGTTGCCGCGCAATAACGCTCGACGCATTGCTCGATCGTCGGGATACCCGTTCCCGGTCCGGCCAGGCCCATAACGCCGGATCGTCCCTCAGGTTGCGTCACCCAGTTCATCAGAAAATAGCTGAAATCGGCAAGCGGATCGCCAAGCGTCGACAATTCCCAATCCAGCACCGCGATAACGCGGGGTTCGATGGCATGGAATATCATATTGTCGATGCGGTAATCGCCGTGCACCACCGATGTTCGGGTCTGTTCGGGCAGGGTCGCGGGCAACCACTCGATCAGCGCCTCGACTTCGGGCATATGTTCGGTTTCGGATGCGCGATACTGCTTCGTCCAGCGCGCGACCTGCCGCTCAAAATAATTGCCAGGCTTGCCATATTCGCCCAGACCCGCCGCGACATGGTCGATAGTGTGGAGATGCGCGAGCGTATCGACCATCGCATCATAAATACCGCGCCGCCCCGCAGGCATCATCGTCGGCAAGGCACCGTCCCACAGATTGCGGCCCTCAACGAGTTCCATGATGTAGAACATCGATCCGATCACCGATGGATCATCACACAGGCCAAATGGGGCCGGCACAGGAAAACCGGTCGGGTGCAGCCCCGCAATCACACGATACTCGCGGTCAACCGCATGCGCAGACGGCAGCAATTTACCAAAGGGCTGCCGACGCAGGACATATTTCTTGTCTTTTGTATCAAGCCGATAGGTCGGGTTTGACTGACCGCCTTTGAACTTGGCGAGCGTGATCGGCCCTTTAATCGCGGGCATATGCCGCTTCATCCACGCCTCAACCGCAGCAGCGCTAATCGTGTCATCAGCCGGCACCGGGATCGTGCCGACCATCGTCACGTCGGCGGTTTCGGCAGCCTGCGCCACTAGGCGAACTCGATGACCGAGCGGACACTGTCGCCGCGCCGCAATTCATCAAAAGCGTCATTGATGCGCGACAGCGGCATCCGATCTGCAATGATTGAATCGAGATCAAGCTGACCCCGCATGTAAAAATCCACCAGCCGGGGGATATCGACCGGGAAGCGATTACCACCCATCAACCCGCCCTGGAGCTTTTTGCCGCCCAGCAAATCCATTGCCGACAAGCCAACCTTTTCGCCCAGCGGCATCATGCCCAATATTGTCGCGGTGCCACCTCGGCGCAGCACCTGCACAGCGGTTGCCGCCGATTGCGGACGACCGACCGCCTCAATCGCATGATGCACGCCACCGCGAGAATGCTCGATCACTTGTTCTACTGCGTTGTTTGCCAGCGCATCAACCGTATGCGTCGCCCCGAGTTTTTCGGCGAGCGCCCGCTTTTCCGGCACAGGATCAAGCGCGATGATCTTGCCCGCGCCTGCAATCTTGGCCGCATTCACCGCCGCCAAGCCGATCCCACCACAGCCAACGATGCAAACCATTTCGCCAGGCACGACATCAGCCACATTAAAAATGGCCCCCGCCCCGGTAGTGATCGCACAGCCAATGAGCGCCGCGCGATCAAGCGGCATGTCACGGTCAATCGCGACACAGGCATGTTCGTGGATCAGCATTTGTTCGGCATAGGCGGACAGGTTGAGCATCTGGTTGACGATCTGATCACCGATCATCAGCCGTTGTGGCCCGGTCTTTGGGCGCCGCACGCTGGCGTCAACGCACAAGCTCATATGCCCCGTTACGCACTGGTCGCAATGTCCACAAAATGCGCTGAGACAGGTGACAACATGATCGCCGACCGCAACGGTCGAGACATCGCTGCCGATTGCCTCGACAATGCCCGCTGCCTCATGGCCGGGTATGGTCGGCATCGCATGCGGATAATACCCATCGACAAATTGCAGGTCGGACCGGCAAACGCCAACTGCCATCGTCCGGATCAGTACTTCGCGTGGGCCCGGCTTGGAAACGGTCACATCCTCAATCTGCAGGAGCGACTTGGCTTCAAAAAGAACGGCTGCTTTCACGTGTCGACTTCCTTCATCACCCCGGACCTGTTCCGGGGTCCACCGCGCGAATTTGGGCGAAGTGCGGGTGGATGAGTATATCCCGGAAGACGTCCGGGGCAACGGTTACGGGTTAGCGCCGCACCATTTCCTTTGCCGCAACAGCCTCAGGCAGCTCGGCATATTTGCCAAACTCGTTGCGGGCGATGGCGCGGTTATGGACCTCATCGGGACCATCGGCGAAGCGAAGCGTGCGCATCGCAGCCCAGGCATGCGCCAGATGAAAATCGTCTGACACGCCGCCGCCGCCATGGGCTTGGATCGCATCATCAAGAATCTGTAGCGCCATGTTGGGGGCTGCAACCTTGATCATCGCAATTTCCTGTTGCGCGCTTTTGTTCCCGGCCTTGTCCATCATGTCTGCGGCCTTGAGGCAGAGCAGACGTGTCATCTCGATGTCGATCCGCGCCTTGGCAATCCGCTGCTCCCAGATCGAATGATCCGCAATCCGCTTGCCAAACGCAACGCGGGTCAGCAGCCGCTTGGCCATCGCCTCAATCGCGACTTCGGCAACGCCGATCGTGCGCATGCAGTGATGAATGCGGCCTGGCCCAAGCCGACCCTGTGCAATCTCAAACCCGCGTCCCTCGCCGAGCAACACATTCTCGACCGGCACACGGACATCCTTCAATTCAACCTCACCATGACCATGCGGCGCATGATCATAGCCATAGACACTGAGCATTCGCTTGATCGTCACACCCGGCGTGTCGAGCGGCACCAGAATTTGGCTCTGCTGGCTGTGGCGTGATCCTTCCGGGTTGGTCTTGCCCATCACAATGGCGATCTTGCAGCGCGGATCGCCAACGCCCGATGACCACCATTTGGTGCCGTTGATGACATAGTGATCACCGTCGCGGACCATTGCGGTTTCGATGTTGGTTGCATCGGATGAGGCGACGGCTGGCTCCGTCATAAGGAAGGCCGACCGAATCTCACCAAGCATCAACGGTTTTAGCCACTGTTCCTTGTGCTCGTGGGTGCCATAACGATGGAGGACTTCCATATTACCGGTATCCGGCGCGGAGCAATTGAAGCATTCCGACGCCCAGCCGACTTTGCCCATTTCCTCCGCACACAGTGCATATTCCAAATTGGTCAGCTGAGTCCCCTCGAACTCGAAACTGTCGTCAACATGGCTCTGGCCCGAATGCGGTGGCATGAAGAAATTCCACAACCCGGCTTCCTTGGCCTTTACCTTCATCTCTTCGATGACAGGGATCACTTTCCACCGTTCCCCATGGTCGGCCTGCTCATGGTAAATGTGGTTACGCGGGCGGATATTCTGGTCGATAAACCCTTTCACACGGTCCCGAAAATAGGTCTCGCGCTCGCTTAGTGTGAAATCCATCTCGCCTTCTCCGTCGCATCGATTTTGGCTGGCTTAGACCGTACCGGACATTCGGTAAAGCGCTGGGATGAGACGGAGAGCGCCAAACACACCTTCAAATGAGTCTTTTGTTCAGTCCATGACAAAGGGACTGTTTCTTCGAAAAGATGCTGATAAGCTGATGCAATGGAGCTTGGTGCGATACTAACCGAAGAGACTGGCGGCAATACGAAGCGCTTCCGCGCGAAGCGTGATGCAATCCTTGCCGCTGCGGCGCAGGCAATTAACGAACAAAGCGCAAAAGGCATGACTTTCGCTGATGTTGCAAGCCGGGTGGGGCTGAACACGACGAGCGTCACTTATTATTTCAAGCGCAAGGAAGATTTGGCTGCCGCCTGCTTTGAATACACGCTCGGCCAGTTGCAGACGATGCTGAACGAGGCACTGAAGCACCCAACGCCGCAGGCGCGGGTGGCCCATTATCTGGCGCTCAACATGGATCGGCTGGCGCGGATCCAACGGGGCGAGGCAACGTCTTTTGCGGTCCTGTCTGATCTGCGCGCGATGGAGGACCCGGTCCGTAACCGGCTGATGACGGGTTGGCGCGAAGTTTTTCGCAAGACTCGTAGTTTGTGGGGCGAAAGCGATAATCGTGCCGAGACCGATTTGTTCGGCGCACGCGCGCATGTCCTGTTGGAAAACACTTTCTGGCTGCCGGTCTGGCTGGGCCGGTATGATCTCGATCAGTTTGATCGCGTCGAGCAACGGCTCATGGCGATCTTCGCCAATGGAATCGCCATTGAGGGTCAGGCTTGGTCACCCGTGCTGATCGAGCTGGAAAAGGATGACAGCGACGCTGGTCGTGAAGCTTTTCTGCTGGCGGCGACCAGACTGATCAACGAGCTCGGCTATCGCGGTGCCTCGGTCCAGAAGATCGCCTCTGAATTGAACGTGACCAAGGGCAGTTTTTACCATCATCTTGATGCCAAGGATGATCTCGTCATCGCGTGCTACCGGCGCAGTCTTGATACCATCGTCGATGCCCAGCGCCGGGGCGAGCAGGAACCTGGCTCAAGCTGGCACCAGCTATCGAGCGTTATTGCCAGCTTGCTCGACATCCAGTTCTCTGAGCGCGGCCCGCTGATGCGGACGACCGCGCTCAGCGGCTTGCCGCGCAGCGTCCGCACCGAAATGGTCGGGCGGTCAAACCGCATTGCGCGCCGCTATGCAGGGATAATGACCGATGGCATTGCCGAAGGATCGATCCGGATGATCGACCCGTTGATCGCGTCGCAAACCTTGATGGCGCTGCAAAATGCCGCGTTTGATATGCGCAAATGGGCATCCACCATGCCGCGCCAACGCGCGGTCGCCTATTATGCCTCGACGCTTGCCTTTGGCCTGTTCGACGACCGCATTCTCTCGGTCTAACCCAGAGACTAACCTGGCGCCGCGGTACGTTTCATCAGCACCCCCGCCCGCCAGAAATGGAAGATCGCCCAAGGGGTCAACGACGCCATGGTCAACAGCGCATAACGGAGCGACTCCTCGCCAAAGCCAGGCCTGAGCAAATCGCTGATCACCCCGGTCATCGTCGGCCCGAGCCCCAGCCCGATCAGGTTGATCACCAGCATCGTAATCGCTGCCCATACGGCGCGCATCCTGATCGGCGCGAGACCCTGGATGAGGGAGAAACTCGGCCCGAGATAGCTTGAGGCGAAAACAGTGTTGAGCATGAATGCAGCGATGACAACGGGCAGGCTCGTGCCAAGAAAGATCGTCAACCCAAATGGCAGCGCACACAATTTGAATACCGCCACCAGCCAAGCTTGGGCATGCATGCCCCAGCGCCGCGCCGCTGCATCCGCCAAGCGACCGCCGATGACACCCGTCACCCCACCGATCAGCGCGACAACCGGCGCATAGACCAAAGAGATCGTCAAAACGCTCACCCCGAAGGAACGCTGGAAATAGGATAACGTAAACGAACCCGTTGCGTAGCCGATCAGCGATGTAACGGTCACCGCCATGATGAGGTGGATGGCCGCAGGTGTGCCCAATAACGCCGAAAAACCCTGCCGCATCGTCGGCATATTCGCCTTGTCATGAACATGGCCGGGGTCGGACAGCCCGCGGCGGGGTTCGATGACAAACAGCCGGACAATCACGGCAAGCAAAATGCCGGGCAGACCAACCGCCATCATCGCCCAGCGCCAGCCATAGGCGGACGCGATAGCGCCGCCAATCATCGTCCCCAGCCCGCCACCAAGCACAACGCCCGTCGCGTAGATCGCCATCGCGCTGGTTCGCTTCTCGGGTGGATAGAGATCAGCAATCATCGAATGGCTCGGCGGGCTCGCCCCTGCCTCACCAATGCCGACGCCAATCCGGCACAGCAGCAACTGGGTGTAATTTTGCGCAAAGCCGCACAGCGCGGTCATCGCACTCCAGATCGTCAGCGCAACCACTATGATATCACGCCTGCTTCTTCTGTCTGCGAGCCAAGCCACAGGAATGCCGAGCCCCGCATAAAAGATCGCAAAGGCAAAGCCGGAGAGCAATCCGAGCTGAAAATCACTGACCTTGAGGTCCGCCTTGATGAGCTCAAGCAGGATCGACAGGATATAGCGATCCATAAAGCTGAAAAAGTAGACGACGGTCAGTAGAAACAGGGTCAAGCCGCGCCGACGCAGCGCCTTTTCATCTGCCGTCTCAAGCGACTGTACTGAAATCGATGCCATCGCTTGGGTCCGCTCACTACACCAGAGAACAACAAGAACCGCCGCCCAGCATAACCGGACGGCGGATGGATTGGAAGAACAGCATCAGATCAGAAACGCTGTGTGACACCAAACCTTGCGTTCAAGCCTAACGGCGATGCCGTAAACGGATCGTAGTTGAAGTCGAGACGGGCAAACGGTGGCAGCGTGTTGAGCATGTTGAGCGCTGACAGCGAGATCGTCGTGTTAGATTTGAGATTGATGAGATAGGTAAAATCAAGCGTGGTAAATGCCCCGATATTCTGGCCGCCTGTGACCGATGCACCGGCAAGGGAATCAAAGCGCGGGCCAAAGATCGCAGCTCCCCTTTGGTCTCTGTAGCCATCAATGTAGTTCACCTGGAACCGGGCCCGATGGATCCCCAGATCGCCCTGCAGGAAGAGGTTCCCCTTTAGGCGCGGCAGCGGATAAGCGGTTGTCTGAAAGTTCAGCAGTCCAACAGCATCGAACGCCGGTTGAACCACAATGCCCTCAACGGAATTATTCTGGATCTGATAATTGAGGATATAAGTGCCCGTACCACCGACAACGACATCCAGTTGCTTGAGCCCAAATTTATATTGCGCCTGGAAATCGAGGCCCGACGTGCTCACATTGGCGGAATTGAACAATTGGGTTCGCAAACGCTGAACGTTACCAATACCACAACCCGCACCCGTAAAGGTGAATCGGTTTTGGAGTGCAAGAAATGCTGCGTTACCGCAATTTGCGGCTCCTGTTGCGCCAAACATTGCGGCAACGATACCCGAAACGGGCTCTGCCTCAATGGGGCCACTCAGATCATAACGCCAGTAATCTACGCTGGCGTTAAAACCGCCCGAATTCACAATCACGCCGCCACTATAATTTGTTGTCGTTTCCGGACGGAGATTCGGATTGCCGAGAATATCAATTGCGCGGAATGACGTTCCGATCACCTGCAACGACGTCACCTGGCCATCGAGATTCTGAGGTGGCGGCCCGCGGAAAGTCGTGCCCACACCGGCACGGAAGGCCAGCCAATCCGTTGCCTGCCAACGAATACGTCCCTGCGGGTTGAATGTTGATCCCGTCTGGCCACCATAATCTTCAAACCGGGCGGAGAATTGAACATTTAACGTATCGGTGATCGGTGCCTGAATCTCGCCGAAAACAGCGAAGACCCGGCCCAAAATTGTGCGTGGTAGGTTCGTGCCAAGAAAACCGAGCGCCCCCGTCTGTTGCGCACAGATTGCATTCGGCGCAAGCGGAGAACCTGGGCAAGGGTTCACAAGCAGGTTTGC
>JBBQAU010000040.1:0-15031 GCA_038316685.1 Sphingomonadales bacterium | reverse complement strand
GTGATTGGCTCGTCCGAACTCAAAGCCCAGATTCGCGTCGCCGCTGAGGAGGAAGAACGCAGCTTTTACGAAGGCAAAGCCAGCGCCGAATGGCTCGAAGCGCTCGGGCCACTTGGGACCGATGCCGACAAATCCTATCTTGAAACCGCCCCCTGGTTGATTGTGGTGTTTGCGCAGCGCCGCGGCGGGATCAACCCGGGCGACGACCGGCAGAATTATTACGTCAACGAAAGCGTCGGTATCGCGACCGGATTCCTGCTCGCAGCACTCAACGCCGCCAATATCGCCACGCTCACGCACACACCCAACCCGATGCGCTTTCTCAACCAGGTCTGCGCGCGGCCCACGCAAGAAAAGCCGGTAATGATCGTCGTTGCAGGGCATGCGGCAACCGACGCCACCGTGCCGCTCCATTCGCTGCGCAAAAAGCATCTAACGCAGATTGCAAGCTGGCTGTGACGGCAGAACCGCAACAAACCAAATATCACTGATCAAACTTCTATCGTATCGAGAGCAATGGCCGTTTCCACTTTTGCTGAGCCAATCCCCGCCGCGACGCTCGTTGTGTTTCGCGATTGCCCCACCGGTCCGGCTGAATTGCTGATCGTTGAACGCGCCCGCGCGATGACTTTTGCAGGCGGCGCATTGGTGTTTCCCGGTGGGAGGATTGATCCCGAAGATTTCTCGCTTGGCCAAATTCATGCGCCAGCTGACGTTCATGGCCCCGCCCGGATTGCCGCAATCAGAGAAACGATTGAGGAGGCGGGCATCCCGGTTGGGCTCAGCCCGATGCCAACCCCCGCACAACTCGCCGCCCTGCGCGAGGGCCTGCATGCGGGCGAACCATTTGGCGCATTGCTCCACGCACACGGCCTGACGATCAATTTTACTGCGCTGGTCCCCTTTGCCCGTTGGTGCCCACAGCATCCCAATATGCGGATATTCGACACGTCTTTCTTTCTTGCGGCACTCCCCGCCGGGTCGCCCGTCCCCGTGGTTGATCAAACCGAGAATACGCGCGTTTTCTGGGCCAGCGCACAGCACGTGCTTGATGATGCTGATGCCGGCAAAGTCTCCATCATCTTTCCAACCCGGCGCAATCTTGAACGGCTCGCGCTGCACAACAGCTTTGCCGATGCTGTCGATGATGCCGGACGGCACGAGTTCCGTATGGTCACACCGTGGACCGAATCGCGCGATGGAATCGATTATTTGTGCATCCCCGATGACCTGGGATACCCCGTGTCAGCCGAGCCGATGACTAGGGCAATGCGCGGCTAAATCAGTTTGGCAGTGCGGTTGTATCGACCTTTTCCACCCAATACGGGAAGAAGGCTGGCTCACGCGTTGACCAGCCTGACGCAGTCGCCGCCGCCTCGCTGATCGACTGGAGCAGCTTGCGGCGCATTTCGGGATGGAGATGCGGGAGTGCCGCAGCAGCGCAAAATGCAGCGGGGAGCCACGGTCGAATCGGTGCCCCGATCAGCCGTTCATACAGGAACCGATAGGCCGAAAAGGTGGTGAGCCTGCCCTGGCCAAGATCAAAGGCGCTGATCGTGACGAGTGGCCCAAGAAAATGATCGACCGATTCGAGGCCGCTGTCATCAGGCACCATCGCCCGGATATCGGGCACTCGCTCATATAGCCGGGACTGAGCCCGGATACTGGCGGCCTCGACAACATCGCGCGACCAACGCTCCAACGCATCCTCACGATCAAAGCCGACATCAAGCGCCCGGCGGACATAGCGCTGCGTGGCGGCGCTGAACCCTGCGAACTCTTTCATTTCGGCTATAGCCATCGCCCCGGCGGCTGGCTTCATTCGTGCACCCATCGCGTTTGCCTCACTAACGTTTCACATTCTCGATCATGCGCGATCAGGGTTAACAGGATGCTTAACATCATCGCAATCGACAAGCCCAAGCGATCACATTGGTCGCTGCGATGCAACATCAAACGTAAAATTATCCCGACTGGGCACCGCACAGGAAACTGGATGCGTCACCTCCGCCTTCGCGCGGTGACAAACTTGGAGGGAACCAAGGTAAGGACGCGACGCGCTAACGCGTGATCCAGCAGCGTTTGAAGAAGCGTCATAAGCCCGCGTTGCTGACGGGCTGGTCGCTCCAATGTCTGCTTCATTGTTACGTCTTTCTAACAACCGCCTGGGTGCTTGCCGCCAGTCTGTGGCGTTTTCAATTAGCGCTGAACCCCCTCAAACACCGCCGCCACAAACTTCGCAAATGCGCGTGAGCGGTGATTGCTCGCCTGTTTTTCTGCAAACGGCATCTCAGCAAAAGTGCGTGTGTCGCCTTCGGGAACAAACATCGCATCATAACCAAAGCCGGCCTCACCGCGTGGTGGCCAGATCAGCGTGCCTGCTATCCGCCCCTCAAACCATTCGACATGCCCGTCAGGCCAGGCGAGTGCGAGGGTGCTGACGAAGTAGGCGGTGCGGCTGGTCTCTGGCCCGAGCACCACAAGCTTTTCCTGTACCCGGCCCATCGCCAGCATCCAGTCGCGCGAGCCGTCAGCCGTCTCGGCCCAATTGGCGGTATAGACGCCGGGAGCACCGCCCAACGCATCGACGCACAGGCCGCTATCATCGGCGAGCGCGGGCAGGCCCGACAGGTCAGCGGCGGCCATTGCCTTGAGTTCGGCATTGGCAACGAAGGTGGTGCCGGTTTCCTCTGGCTCGGGCAGGTCGAGTTCTGCGGCAGAGACCGCCTCAACGCCGTAGCTGCTGAGCAGCGCGCGGATTTCCTTAACCTTGCCGGCATTGTGCGTGGCGATGACGAGCTTGCCGCCGGTGAGCGTGCGGATTGCCTGTGGGGCGACACCCGTTGGCTCTTCCCTGCTCATGCCGCGACGGCGCGGGCCTGTGCCGCGAAGATATCGGCACAACCAATCCGCGCAAGGCGGAGCAGGCGGAGCAGCCCTTCCTCGTCATAGGTTGCGCCCTCTGCAGTTGCCTGCGCCTCAGCGATATTGCCGTTTTCGAGCAGGACAAAATTGGCGTCGGCGTCGGCGGTTGAATCCTCGTCATAGTCGAGGTCGAGCACGGGGGTTCCCTGCCAGATACCGCAGCTGATCGCCGCGACCTTCTGGCTCAGCGGATCATCGGTCAGCTTGCCCTCGCGCATCAGGCCATCAATCGCGAGCCGCAACGCGACCCATGCGCCCGAGATCGATGCGGTGCGGGTACCGCCATCGGCCTGGATGACGTCGCAATCGAGCACGATCTGGCGCTCGCCCAGCAGCTTCATATCGGTGACCGAGCGGAGCGAGCGGCCGATTAGGCGCTGAATTTCCTGGGTGCGGCCCGATTGCTTGCCCTTGGCCGCCTCGCGATTACCGCGGGTGTGCGTGGCGCGGGGGAGCATGCCATATTCCGCCGTCACCCAACCTTCGCCCTTGCCGCGCAGAAAGGGGGGAACGCGCTCCTCAACGCTGGCCGTGACCAGCACCTTGGTGTCGCCAAAGCCGATCAGGACGGAGCCTTCGGCGTGTTTGGTGAAGCGCGGCTCAATGCTGATTGCGCGCATCTGATCTGGGGCGCGGCCGGATGGGCGCATGGGAGTCTCCTGAAAATGGTCGCGCTTCGCCTAGGTGGATTGGCAGGGGGGTGCAACCATTCCCGCGCAACTTGCCCGGATCTGCGCGACGACTTACCTTGGACAATATGAACCCGCCCATCCTCGAACTTACCGACCGTGCGCGTGACGTGTTCCGCGTGGTGGTGGAGAGCTATATCGATTCGGGCGCGCCGATTGGATCGCGCACGATATCGAAGCTGTCGGGATTGAACCTGTCGCCCGCGTCGATCCGCAACGTGATGCAGGATCTCGAGGAGCTGGGATTGCTTGCCGCACCGCATATCAGCGCGGGGCGGATGCCGACCGATACGGGTTTGCGCCTGTTCGTCGACGGCATGATGCAGGCGATGGAACCCTCGGTTGATGAACGCACAGCGATTGAGGCGCGGCTGACCCAGATTGGCCCGGTGGAGGAGGCGATTGCGGCAACCGCGTCGGCGCTCTCCGGCTTGTCGGCATGTGCAGGGCTGGTGTTTGTGCCCAAGCGTGAGCTGGTGCTGAAACAGATAAATTTCGTGCCGCTATCGCATGCGCAGGCGCTGACGGTGCTGGTGAGCGCTGACGGGACGGTGGAGAACCGCGTGATTGATCTGCCCGCAGGGGTTACGCCCTCGTCGCTCATCCAGGCGAGCAATTATATGAGCGCGATGCTGACGGGCATGACGCTTGCCGAGGCGCGCGCGCGGATCGACCGCGAGCTGACGGTGGAGCGGGAAGCGCTTGACGGCGCGGCGCGCGCGCTAATCGAACGAGGCCTGGCGGTGTGGAGTGAGGATGCCAATCGCCGCCCGGTGCTGATCGTCCGCGGGCAGGGGCGGCTGATTGATGCGGCAGCGGCAGCTGACCTCGACCGGATCAGAGATTTGCTCGATGACCTTGAAGGTAAGCAAGAGATTGCCCAATTGCTCGACAGCGCGCGGGAAGGCGATGCGACACGGATTTTTATCGGGGCGGAAAATAAATTATTCGCGCTTTCCGGATCATCTGTGATCGCACGACCGTTTCACGGGCTCGACGGGCGCGTCGTTGGCGTGGTCGGCGTGATTGGGCCGACGCGGTTGAACTATGCGCGCGTTGTGCCAATGGTGGATTTTACAGCGGCAACACTAGCACGACTTATGTCGTGGGATAGACAGGAATAGATACAAAGCGATGACAGATGACGAAGCCAAGATCGAAAATATCGATCTGCCCGATCTGCAGCCCGAGGCGCTGAGCCTTGCCGATTCGCAACGTTTCAGCGAGTTGGAAGCCGAACTGGCTGAGGCGCAGGCAGCTTTGCTTTACGCCGCAGCCGAAGCGCAAAATGTCCGCCGCCGTGCCGAGAAAGAGGCGATTGATGCGCGCGCCTATGCCGTTACTGGCTTTGCGCGTGATATCCTGTCGGTTGCCGACAATCTGACGCGCGGCCTGGGTGCAATCCCTGATGAGCTGCGCGCTAATGAAAAGATGAAGGGCCTTGTTGCAGGGCTTGAAGCAACGGGGCGCGAGCTTGACAGCGTGTTCCAGCGCCACGGCATCGCCAAGATGACGACGGCGGGCGAAATGCTTGATCCCAACCGCCACCAGGCGATGATGGAAATCCCGAGCGACATGGCCCCCGGCACGATCGTTCAGGAAATGCAGGCGGGATATATGATCAAGGATCGTCTGCTCCGTCCGGCAATGGTCGCGGTCGCAAAGGCGGGGTAAGTTACCGGAGCCTTTCTCTTTCAGCGGAGAGATAGAGGGTGGGGGCTCTCCATCTCACCGAGCCTGACATGCTTCAATCGAGCCCCTACCCCAACCCCTACCCTAAAGGTCAGGGGTTTAATTGGAAGAGCTCGCTATGAACCCCAACATCACCGCCACCCGTGCGTCTTTCGTGACGCATCTTGAATGTTCGATGACGGGGGAACATTATGCGCCTGATGTCGTCCAGGGGCTGAGCAAAGTTGGGCGGCCGTTGCTCGTGCGTTATGATCTTGACGCCGTCCGCGCCGCCATTCCGCGCGCGATGATCGAGGCGCGGCCGAGCGATATGTGGCGCTGGCGGGAATTGCTGCCGGTGCGCGATACCGCCAATATCGTGAGCCTTGGCGAGATTGAGACGCCGCTGGTGCCGATCCCGCGTTCGGGCGGGGCGAAGGTGGTGGTGAAGGATGAGGGCCGCTTGCCCACGGGGTCGTTCAAGGCGCGCGGGCTGGTGATGGCGGTCAGCATGGCAAAAGCGCTCGGCGTGACCAAGATCGCTATCCCGACCAACGGCAATGCCGGTGCCGCGCTTGCTGCTTACGCCAGCCGCTGCGGTATTGAGACGGTGGTGCTCTGCCCCGACGACACGCCCGAGATTAACATTCGCGAAATCGCGTTGCAGGGCGCGAGAGTTTATCGCGTCAACGGCCTGATCGATGATTGCGGCGCGATTGTCGGCAAGGGTGCCGCCGCCGGGCTGTGGTATGATCTTTCGACCCTGAAAGAGCCGTATCGGATCGAGGGCAAGAAGACGATGGGGCTCGAGCTTGCCGCACAGTTTGGCTGGACGCTGCCCGATGCGATTTTCTATCCCACCGGCGGTGGCACCGGCATGATCGGGATGTGGAAGGCGTTTGACGAGCTGGAAAAGCTTGGCTGGATCGGCCCGAAACGCCCCAAGATGTTTGCGGTGCAGGCGAGCGGTTGCGCGCCGATTGTCAAAGCGTTTGACGATGGGGTGGAGCATGCCGATCGCTGGGAAGGCGCACATACCATTGCCAGCGGCATCCGCGTGCCGCGCGCAGTCGGCGATTTCCTGATCCTGCGCGCGGTGCGTGAAAGCGGCGGCATCGCGATGGCGGTTGATGACGATGTGATCGAGCAGGCGGTGGTCGACTGCGCGGGGCAAGACGGCCTGCTGCTTTGCCCTGAGGGTGGCGCGACGCTGGCGGCGTATAAAGCGGCACTGGGCCGCGGACTGGTGAGTGCGGATGATCAGGTCGTGCTGTTCAACTGCGCGACGGGGCTGAAATATCCGATGCCGGACCGCTCAAAGACGCTGGACCGGCATGCGGAGATTGATTTGGCGGGATTGTGAGGGGCGATTGATAAAGCCCAATCTCCACGGGGAGAGGGCTTTGAGCCCGCCTCTCCTCAAATCACCTGTGCCCGATTCTCGTCCCGGTGCTTCTTGAGATACCTCATAAACGGCGTCCCCCCCGTGCCGACATCGGGGTCGTTGCCCGCTGCGTCGGATGCCTGTTTGTTGATGTAGCTGGCGGCATATTCCAGGTGGCGGGTGCGGAAGCGGGCGACTTGTTCGACGCAGGCGTTGAAGGCGTCTTTGAGCGGCTGGTCCTGGGTCATCGCGAAAGCGCGTAACCCGCTCGCGGCTTGCAAATCCTCGATAAAGGCGCGGTGCTTGACGGGGCGGTAAAGGTGGAGCTCGGCGAGGAATTCGCGCAGCACATCATTTTCATGCACCACGCCGAACAACGCATCCATGCTCGGCACGATGGAGCTTTGCGATCCGGTCTGGCCGCGTAACGCCTGGGGTTTGCCGTGAAACTTTACGACGCCTTCATAGATCAGGCCATCGGGCAGCGCCGGGTTGTTCTTCCAGCCATGAATATAGGGGCGGACGCGATTGAAATAGACATAGGGGTCGCAGCGCTCAACCATCCGGTCAAAGACCGCATTGATCTCATCCCACACGCCGTTCATCTCGATCAGCATCGCCTGAACCTTGGCTGCATTGCCTGCATCAGCGGCGCGGATCAGCCGCACGCCAAGGTCAAGCGCGCGGCCAGCCACAGCCTCAATCGCGACATGGACAAGCACGAACCAGCTTTCATCCTGCCCGCCGGCAAAATGCTGGTCCATCGCAATGTTATCGAGCGCGATGACGCCCTCTTTGTCGATGCGTAGCCAGTTATCAAGGACATAGGCGGCATAGTTCATCACCGGCGGCAGCCCCATCCGGTCGCAGAGCGCAACATAAGGGATGGCGAGATTGGCAGGGAGATGCGCAGGCGGGGTTGTCTCGCCCCAGACATAGGCCTGGACGAGGAACGAATAGCGCACCATCGCGACGTTGATTTCGTCATCAGTGCCGTCGGCGATCAGCGCGGCGACATCTGGGATCGGCAAATCGGCGAGCCAATGGCGGATGCGGCCGGTTGAGATAAACGCGGGCAGCATTGCGGCTGAATCCTCAACCTCGTCAAAATCGGGGGGGAGAAGCACCTCGTCAATTTCGGTGGCGGAGAGAAAGCCCCGGTCGCGCGACAGGCCGTAATATGTCAGATCGTGAATCGGCATGTGTGGCCTCAGATTAGTTTCTGTTGAAACTATGCCTAGGCGAAATGGGGTTGAATCGCCAAGCGTTGTGATGCGTCAGCATTCAACTCCTTCGTCATCGCGAGCGGGTTGAAGCAATCCAGTGGTGTTGCGCCTGGTTGCGTCGATGGATTGCTTCCCCCGGAACAGGCCCGGGGTCGCAATGACGGCGTCGGGTAAGGTTTTCGCCCCCATCTTAAAAAGGCAAGATGCTCTCATATTGCGCGAGTGGTGGCGCGCCTGTCACGGTGCGGCCGGCGCGAAGCAGGAAGGTGTGGCGGACGATTTCGGCCTGTTGCTCGATGCCGTAACGCCCGAATGTCTGGCCCGGCTTGATGGCATAATCATAGCGGCAAAATGGATGGCGTCTCAGCGGCAGGAATATCCCGCGTTGGTGCTGCCAAATATGCGTCATTTCGTGGATGAACAGCCCCTGCAGGTCGATCCCGGCATCGGCGAAATCATCGCAATAGCAACTGCCCCTTGGGTGAAAATGGATCGCACCGCGCGGTGCCATCACTGTATCGCGCGGCTGGAAAAACGCCCATTTCTGCTGCGCGATCATCACCTTTGCGTAATCGATACCGTTGCCGAACATCGGCACGGCCAACTCGATCTCGCCCGGCGTCAGGTGGCGGCGATGGTCGCCAGAACTGCTCACTTCTTGGGCGGCGTATCGCCAGCCGCGATCACCGGCGCATCATATTCAATGCGCAGATTGTCCGCAAAGGTAAATATCAACGGAATGGTGCCGCCGGGTTTGATGCTGGCGTCAATCGAAAACAGCATGACATGCTTGCCTCCCGGCGCGAAATTGACTGTCGCCCTGGCGGGCACAGGGATGTCCTTGATCGGTGCCATCGCGACCCTGTTGCCGCTCATCATGCTTTCATGCATCTCGGTCTTGATCGTGGTGGGGGACGTGACGCTGATCAGGCGATTGTCCCTGGTGCCACCATGCAGCGAGAAATAGGCGACGCCTGGATTTTTGTCGACAGCAGGCAGACGGACATAGCCTTTATCGATAAACGTCTGTGGCGGCTCCCCGCAACTGGCGAGCGGTAATGCGGCGAGTGCCAAAAAAGTCGATTTGCGCATCAGGATTCTCCCGCTTTGGGAACTATGTGCGCTTCTGTAGAAAGCCTGCAATCTTGCGGCAAGCAAAAGCCCCCCTATATCGCCTTCAGGGGAACGGTGGTGCAGACACATTACCGTCTTGCAAATTGAAATTTGATAGGGACCGAAGCGGACCATGGCTAAAGTTATCGGAATTGATCTGGGCACCACCAACAGCTGCGTGGCTGTGATGGAGGGCGGCAAGCCCAAGGTAATCGAGAATGCGGAAGGCGCGCGCACGACGCCGTCGATCGTCGCTTTCACCAAGGATGGCGAGCGACTGGTCGGCCAGCCTGCCAAGCGTCAGGCCGTGACCAACGGCGACAACACGATTTTTGCGGTGAAGCGCCTGATCGGTCGCCGCTTTGATGATCCGATCACCAAGAAGGATACCGAGCTGGTTCCTTATCACATTGTGAAGGGCCCTAATGGCGATGCGTGGGTAAAGGCTGGCGGCGAGGAATATTCGCCAGCACAGATCAGCGCCTTCACCTTGCAGAAGATGAAGGAAACCGCCGAGAGCTATTTGGGCGAAACCGTCACACAGGCCGTGATCACCGTGCCTGCCTATTTTAACGACGCCCAGCGTCAGGCAACCAAGGATGCCGGTAAGATCGCCGGGCTTGAAGTGCTGCGCATCATCAATGAGCCAACGGCAGCGGCGCTCGCTTATGGCCTCGACAAGCAGGACGGCAAGACGATTGCGGTCTATGATCTTGGCGGCGGCACTTTTGATATTTCGGTGCTGGAGATTGGCGACGGCGTGTTTGAGGTGAAGGCCACCAATGGCGATACTTTCCTTGGCGGCGAAGATTTCGACAATCTAATCCTTCAGTTCCTTGCCGAAGATTTCAAAAAGGCTGAAGGCATTGACCTGACCAAGGACAAGCTGGCGTTACAGCGGCTGAAGGAAGGCGCGGAAAAGGCCAAGATCGAGCTGAGCTCGGCTGCCACCACCGAAGTCAATCTGCCCTTCATCACCGCTGACCAGAATGGCCCCAAGCATCTGGTAAAGTCGATCACGCGCGCTGATCTGGAGCGACTGGTTGACAGCCTGATCCAGCGTACGCTTGAGCCATGCCGCAAAGCGCTGGCTGATGCTGGGCTGAAGGCAAGCGCGATTGATGAGGTTGTGCTCGTCGGTGGTATGACGCGTATGCCCAAGGTGCGTCAGGTCGTGAAGGATTTCTTCGGCAAGGAACCGCATTCAGGCGTCAACCCTGACGAAGTCGTGGCGATGGGTGCCGCGATCCAGGCGGGCGTGTTGCAGGGCGACGTCAAGGACGTGTTGTTGCTTGACGTCACGCCACTGTCGCTGGGGATTGAGACGCTGGGCGGCGTGTTTACCCGCATGATCGACCGTAACACGACGATCCCGACCAAGAAGTCGCAGACCTATTCGACCGCCGACGACAATCAGCAGGCCGTAACGATCCGCGTGTTCCAGGGCGAGCGCGAAATGGCAGCGGATAACAAGATACTCGGCCAGTTTGATCTGGTTGGCATTCCGCCCGCCCCGCGCGGTGTGCCGCAGATTGAAGTGACGTTTGATATTGACGCAAACGGCATCGTCAACGTGTCGGCGCGTGACAAGGGCACTGGCAAGGAACAACAGATCCGCATCCAGGCCTCCGGCGGACTCAGCGACAAGGACATCGAACAGATGGTCCGCGATGCCGAGCAATTTGCCGAAGACGACAAGAAGCGGCGCGAGGCGGCTGAGGCCAAGAACAACGCCGAAAGTCTGATCCACACGACCGAGCGGCAGATCGCCGACAATGGCGACAAGGTCGATGATGCCCTAAAGGGTGAGATCGAGGCCGCAATTGCCGCGGCCAAGGCCGCTGTTGAGGGTGGCGATGTTGAGGCCATGAAAGAAAAGGCCAATGCGCTCGCGCAGGTCGCGATGAAGCTTGGCCAGGCGATTTATGAAAAGCAGGCCGCCGCCGAAGCATCACCCGGTGCAGATGCCACCGCCGCCCCTGCCGAGGATGTGGTCGACGCCGAGTTTTCGGAAGTCGATGATACCAAAGCGTAAATAATGTTGCAGCCCTATCGTCACCCCGGCGTAAGCCGGGGTCTCGTGCAACAAGGCGGTGCGCCTATGGCGCGGGATGCCAACGTTCGTTGGCATGACGAGCTGCGAGGCGAAGGCCAGCCATGACCACCGAAATTGATTTTTACACATTGCTGGAATGCGAACGCAGCTCAGACGATGCAACGATCAAGGCGTCGTATCGCAAGCTCGCAATGAAGCATCACCCGGATCGCAATGCCGGGTGCAAAGACAGCGAGTCGCAGTTCAAGGCGATCAGCGAAGCCTATGACGTGCTGAAAGACCCGCAAAAGCGCGCTGCCTATGATCGTTTCGGCCATGCCGCTTTCCGTCAGGGGGCCGGGCAAGGCGGGGGTGGCGGGGGTGAAGATTTTGGCGGGTTCAGCGATATTTTCGAGAATATCTTTGGCGAGTTTATGGGCGGTGGACGCGGTGGTGGACGCCCCTCTGCACGGCGCGGTGCTGACCTGCGCTATGATATGGAAATCACGCTTGAGGATGCCTTTGCCGGCAAAGCGAGCGAGATCACGGTCGATGTATCGGGGGTATGCGACAGCTGCTCGGGCACCGGCGCGCGGCCTGGGACAAGCGCTAAGGCCTGTCAGACCTGTGCAGGGCATGGTAAGGTGCGCGCGCAGCAAGGTTTTTTCGTGGTCGAACGCACCTGCCCCAGCTGTCAGGGCGCGGGTCAGGTCATCGCCGATCCCTGCCGTGATTGTCGTGGCGAGGGGCGGATAGACAAGACCAAAACACTAACCGTCAATATCCCCCCCGGCGTCGATGAAGGGACACGCGTCCGCCTGACTGGCGAGGGAGAGGCGGGCGCACGCGGCGCACCAGCGGGCGATCTGTATATCTTTTTGCATGTTGCCCGGCACACTTTGTTCGAGCGCGATGGCACCACCTTATTCGCGCGCGCGCCAATCAGTTTTTCGACGGCAGCTTTGGGCGGAGAGATTGCAATCGCGGGACCTGATGGTGAACGACACGTAATCCGCATTACCCAGGGCACTCAATCAGGTCGTGAGGTGCGTCAGCGTGGCGCGGGCATGCCTGTGCTGCAAGGGCGCGGGCGCGGCGATTTGGTGATTCGTATCGAGGTTGAGACACCGACAAAATTATCGGCGCGCCAGCGGGAGTTGCTGGAAGAGTTCCGCGCGACCGAGACAGGCCATGAAAGCCCCGCCTCAAGCAGTTTTTTTACAAAGATGAAGACCGCGCTTGGCGGATAGCCCTGGTGATCAGGGGAAATTGCAGCCCCTGGTCCGCCCCTTTTTTGAAAAGGGGCGGGCGGGCTGATCGATTAAAGGCTAAACACCCCGGCGATTAACGTAAGGGCCGCAACTGCCAGCGCGCTGCTGGCCACGGCTTCGATATAGCGCATTCTAGGTCTCCGATGCCGGACCGTTCCGGCAGCGCTGACTTAATGATTATTGCGCTCGCTTGCAATTTTATTACAAACAATCGTGGTTGCGTCTGACGCAATTGAACACTGCGCGCCGCGAACATTCGCGCACTCGGATTTGTCGGCTTGACCGGTCACCGGCGGCGCTTTGCCGCTTGCGGGCTATAGGCAATCAACTGGACCTCAACCACCAAACTGTCCGCGATGAGTTCAGGCGTCCCAACGGCTGTCCAGGCGGCGTGAGATAGCCATCGGAAATCTTTTTTGAAACACCTCGAACTGCTCAGCTTTTGTGCCGGCAAAATTAGGTCCGGACCAGCTATGAAAGCTGTTGACCATCAGTACATCGGCAAAGCTTGCGCCTGAAGCCTTCAGAATTGCGCCGAACCGGTCAAATCCTCACCGCAGCTGCCGCTCAAAATCGGCGACCTCATGACCTTCGCCAGCGCCCAACCCCATCGGGACGCCCGAAATGTAGAGATAGTCTCCCGCGCGGCGAGCGGGAGCGTAATGATTTTGGTCATAAGACTGCCGGTCGCCCGGTGTAGCGATGATCACCTCTCCGCCTGCCGAGGCGATGTGCTACGGATAGGGTGTGCTGGCCGATTGCGACATCGCGGGTACTGCAGGTGTTGCGGTCAGGGCCGCCAGACATGCCCGCACTGGTTTTACAAATACCATCGCCCTTTTTCTCCGATGACAGAATCCGCCTTCCCGCGCCTCGCTTTAAGCCTCGCCAAATACCCGCGCGAAGATCACGTCAACATGTTTCAGGTGATAGCCCAGATCAAATTTGTCATCGATTTCGGCTGCTGACAGCGCTACTGTTACCTCCGGATCGGCCTTGAGCAATTCCTGAAGCGATAGTTGACCGTCGCTTTCCCAAACCCGCATCGCGTTGCGCTGAACCAGCCGGTAGGAATTTTCGCGGCTCACCCCTGCCTGGGTGAGCGCGAGCAGCACTCGCTGCGAATGGACGAGGCCACCCATCTTGTTGAGGTTTTTTTCCATCCGCGCTGGATAGACGAGCAGCTTGTCGATCACCCCGGTCAACCGGGCGAGCGCGAAATCGAGCGTGGTCGTAGCGTCCGGCCCGATATAACGCTCAACCGACGAATGGCTGATGTCGCGTTCATGCCAGAGCGCGACGTTTTCGAGCGCGGGTGTCACATAGCCGCGCACCATCCGGGCAAGGCCCGTCAGATTTTCAGTCAGCACCGGGTTGCGCTTGTGCGGCATCGCAGAAGAGCCCTTCTGCCCCGGCGCAAAATACTCTTCGACCTCAAGCACTTCGGTGCGCTGGAGATGGCGGATCTCGGTGGCGAGACGCTCAACCGAACTGGCGATCACACCAAGCGTGGCGAAGAACATCGCGTGGCGATCACGCGGAATGACCTGGGTTGAGACGGGCTCGATCGTCAGCCCAAGCTTTGCGGCAACATGCGCCTCTACGGCTGGATCGACATTGGCAAAAGTGCCGACCGCACCTGAAATCGCGCACGTCGCGATATCCGCGCGCGCAGCGACGAGCCGGACGCGGTTGCGGGCGAACTCGGCATGCGCCTGGGCAAGCTTCAGGCCAAAGGTGACGGGTTCGGCATGGATGCCGTGGCTGCGGCCGATGGTGGGCGTCAGCTTATGCTCGAATGCGCGGCGCTTGAGCACTGCGAGCAGCGCGTCAATATCGGCGATCATCAGGTCGCTGGCTTGCGCCAATTGCACCGACAGGCAGGTATCGAGCACATCGGACGAGGTCATGCCCTGATGCATGAAGCGCGCTTCATCGCCGACATTCTCAGCGACCCAGGTAAGGAAAGCGATCACGTCGTGTTTGGTAACCGCCTCAATCGCGTCGATGGCGGCGACATCAATAACGGGATTGGTCGCCCACCAGCGCCACAAGGCTGCCGCTGCCTCCCTTGGCACGACGCCGAGATCGGCAAGCGCGTCAGTCGCGTGTGCCTCAATCTCAAACCAGATGCGGAAGCGATTCTCCGCTGCCCAGATCGCGGTCATTTCGGGGCGGGAATAGCGGACGATCATGGGGCTTCCTTGGTTTGCCGATATCGGACCGATGGCGCGTCAACGCGGCGCTGAGGGCGATTCGGTGCGTGGTCGTTAGAAGCACAAAACGCCGTGTCCGCAAGCGAACGCGGATCCGATGTCCCAACCATCGTGTTTTTGGTTTAACGGTTCACGATCGTTGAGCTTGGGCCGTTTTGACCGTCGATCGCTTTTGCGCTCAGCTCATTTACATCGGTCGCAGCCGGACCCGCTTCAATTCGGCTAACATTGACGCGCTGCGCTTGCAGATGCGCCCGCCCGAAAACCGTCATGAAGGCAATGTCTGTCGCATCGCGGCCTACAGCCACCCGGGCGAGATCGGCATCGCCAGCCATCCCCGTTGCGTCAACCAGCCGCCAACCGCCCTCAAGCCAGACCTCGCAGACCGCATGGAAATCCTGTGGCGTGATATTGGGCGCATAGGCAGAGACACACCGCGCCGGAATGCCGCCCGCCCGCGCGAGGGTGCAGAGCAAATGCGCATAGTCGCGACACACACCG
>JBBQAU010000039.1:0-15068 GCA_038316685.1 Sphingomonadales bacterium | reverse complement strand
AGCCATCGCCGGCGCCGCAGCTTCAACCTACATTTATGCTATCGTGGCAATGAAGAAACCGTCATCCGTCCGGTGACTATACCGTCCGGGCAGATCAAGTTGCTTTGCGTGATGGCTTTTACGCACGGCGGCCGACACGCTGAGTGACCACGGCTGGGTCGATTTCGTGGGAGAACTGGAAGCTTAGCGGATCGTCGCTCAAGCGTTAGCCCGAGTTACCCAAAGCCTTCAAGTATCGGCCAAATGTTCAGCGCTGCTTGACCGGTGCGATCACTCGAACGCCATCGAGCGTCACCAGCCGCGCCGCTGCGGTGCTGGGAACGGCGGCACTTGGCAGCAGCACATATAGCCGGTCCGGCGCGAGCCGCCCCGCCGCAAAGTCAGCCTCCTCCCGCAACAGCCTCGCGTGTGTTCTCAGCGACGTCCGTGCGGTGTAGGCAAGCCTCACGGGCCGCTGAATCGATACCGCGCGCCACGCGACCTCCTGAAACAGCGCGAGATCAAGTGTTGCATCGGCGGGCACAAAACTGACGTCGCGCGCCGATTTAATCATCTGCTCCCAACGCAGATCAACCGTGCGGCGATAGCGGGCGGCGTCACTTGCGGCGGCGCTCTGTTTCCGCACGACGGCGAGCATCGTGCGCAGATCGACAAGCTGGATCGCCAGCAATACCGCCAACAGCCTCGCCGATTGCGCTGCCCCCAACCGATAGACGCACAGGATTGCTGCCACCACCATCGTATAGGCAACCGGCCAGAACAACCGCCCCGATGCGCGGACCAGATCAAGCGCGTCGATCGCCGCATTGGGTAGCGCGAGCCGGGGGAGGGGGGTTCCGACAATATCGGGAAAACTGCTGATCGCCAGAAGCGTCAGAACAACAAAAGCAGGCAACAGCCAGCGCAACCTCCCCAAACCGGTGGCCTGAGTAACGGGGACAGACTGGGTCCGCCAGGCCAGCGCGGCTGTCCCAAGCAGAAGCAGGATACCCAGCCCCAGATATTGATACCCCTCAAAGCCGCGTCCCTCGCGCTGCGCTATGGCGGGCATTAAGTGTCCATAGCCGCTGTTGGCCGGATTCCACAGCGCATCAATAGGCATCGCAAAGGCACCGTAGCTGCCCGTCGGCAAAACGGCTTCGCCAGCCCCCTGCCATAGCGCGATACCGCCGAGCATGACCAATATCCCCAGGCTGGAAAGGATTATCCGTAACCGGACGGCTAACGCGCCTGACCCCCGAACGGTCAGGAATTGCGCCATCACGGCGCTCCCCCAAATGGCAGCGACCATGATCAAAAGGTAGCTGTGGATCAGTGCTGAGAGCACGAGCGGTGGCAGCCACCAGCGGTTCTTGTTTGCTCTCAACGGTTCAATGAAGACCCATAGCGCCCACAAGATCAGGAAATGGGCAAACAGGTTTGAATGGGGAAAGCGGTTGAACCAGGTCGGCAGCGCGCAGCACAATGCCACGCCGCACCACAAGGCTAGGAAGCCCGGGGCATGCGGACGCAAGATCGCCCAGGCGAACAGCGCCTGCATCATGCAGCAAAACAACAACCATGGACCGACGATCTGGAAATTGCTCGGCAACATCGCTGCAAAGGGCTTGAGCAACAGACCGAGCAAGGGATTGCTATCGGTGAACAACAGGGTCGTGCCGTCAGGGTGGTTGAGCAGTTGCGTCGATGTTGCCCAACCGGCAGTGGGATCATGCAGATAGGCCTGCATTCCGAGCGCATTTTCGCCGAGGTCAGTCCCGTGTAGCAGCCACCCGACATTACCCGGATCAAGAATGGCGGGGTTGAACGCGCAGAGAAAAGCCGCCGCCGGAATGAAGGCGAGGAGGAAGAACTGGACCAGCTGGCGGCGCATTCATCTCCCTTTGCAAGAGAGTAGGTCAAATATGGTTAACGCCTGCGCAGTCCTGGCCGGGCCAACCTTGCCATTTTGCTTTCCCTTCCCCGCGCGCAACCCTATATACTCGCTATGGCAACAGACACGAACACCAACGATTACGGCGCCGATTCGATCAAGGTGCTCAAGGGCCTTGATGCGGTCCGCAAACGCCCCGGCATGTATATCGGCGATACCGATGATGGCTCCGGCCTTCATCATATGGTGTTTGAGGTATCCGACAACGCAATTGACGAGGCGCTTGCCGGGCATTGTGACCGGATTGACATCACGCTCAACCCAGATGGTTCGGTATCCGTCGAGGATAACGGCCGCGGCATTCCGACAGGTATCCACACAGAGGAAGGCGTTTCCGCAGCTGAGGTGATCATGACGCAGCTGCACGCTGGCGGGAAGTTTGAAAACACTTCGGATGACAATGCCTATAAGGTTTCGGGCGGTCTGCACGGGGTCGGCGTGTCGGTCGTCAACGCACTCAGCGAATGGCTTGATCTGACGATTTGGCGCGACGATCAGGAACATTATATGCGTTTTGCCTTTGGCGATGCGGTCGCGCCGCTCAAGATGGTCGGCCCAGCGCTTGGCAAAAAGGGAACCAAGGTCACCTTTTTCCCATCGCCCGCGACCTTCAAGATCACTGAATTTGATTTTGAGAAACTTGAGCACCGCTTCCGCGAACTCGCGTTTTTGAACTCAGGTGTGCGGTTGTTCCTGTCCGATGCCCGGCATGAGGAGCTGCGCACGATCGAGCTCTATTATGAAGGCGGGATCGCCGCGTTCGTCAAATATCTTGATCGCAACAAGATTCCGCTGATGCCCGAACCCGTCGCGATTTCGGGGACGCGCGATGACGTCACCATCGATGTCGCGCTCGAATGGAATGACAGTTATTACGAAAACGTCCTCGCCTTTACCAACAACATCCCGCAGCGCGATGGCGGCACCCACATGGCGGCTTTCCGCGCGGCGATGACGCGCACGCTTAACAATTACGCCGAAAAATCGGGCTTGCTGAAAAAGGAAAAGGTCACGCTGACGGGCGATGACATGCGCGAGGGGCTCACCGCGATTGTATCGGTCAAGCTGCCCGATCCCAAGTTTAGCAGCCAAACCAAGGACAAGCTGGTGTCCTCCGAAGTCCGCCAGCCGCTCGAATCGCTGATGGCCGACAAGCTCGCCGAATGGCTTGAAGAAAATCCCGCGCACGGCAAGGCGATTGTGGGCAAAATCATTGATGCCGCCGCCGCGCGCGAAGCCGCAAAGAAGGCGCGCGAACTCACGCGGCGCAAAGGCGTGATGGATATAGCGTCGCTACCCGGCAAACTTGCCGATTGTCAGGAGCGTGATCCCGCCAAATCGGAACTGTTTCTGGTCGAAGGCGATTCGGCCGGTGGCAGCGCCAAACAAGGCCGCGACCGTCATTTTCAGGCGATCCTGCCCTTGCGCGGCAAAATCCTGAACGTCGAGCGCGCGCGCTTTGACCGGATGCTATCGAGCCGGGAGATTGGTACGCTCATCCAGGCGATGGGTACCGGCATTGGTCGCGACGATTTCAACGTGGAAAAGCTGCGCTATCACAAGATCGTCATCATGACCGACGCTGATGTCGATGGCGCACATATCCGGACGCTATTGTTGACGTTCTTCTACCGTCAAATGCCGGAAATCATCACCAACGGGCATCTCTATATTGCCCAGCCGCCGCTGTATAAGGCAACGCGCGGGCGTTCAGAGGTGTATCTGAAGGATGACAGCGCGCTTGACGAATATCTCGTCGAAAACGGCGTGGCGATGTCAGTGCTTGAGGCTGCGGGCGGACCGCGCTCGGGGGCGGATCTGCGCAGCATGGTTGACCATGCCCGGCGGATGCGCACGCTGATGCGGTATGTTCCGCGCCGTTACGATCCGATGCTGGTCGAAGCGATGGCGATGGGCGGTGTGCTTGATCCTGCGCTTGGTGCGGGCGCGCGCGCGGCTTTGCTGGCCACGGCCGTGACCGGGCTTGATGCCGCAGACGCTGATGCGCGCTGGTCGGCCAGCCTCACCGAAGAAGGCTCAGTGCATTTCAAGCGCGTCTGGCGCGGCGTGACTGATCATCATATCATTGAGGTTGCGTTTCTGGGCTCTGCCGAGGCGCGCAAGCTGCATGCGCTCGCCTTTGAACAGGGCGATGCCTTTGCCCAAACCGCCAAGCTCGTTTCAACCAAGGCCGCCGCTGCCGCGCAGGCTGAGGCGGACGCAGCGGATGAGGATGAGGATGCACCCATTGCGCTCGGCAAGGGCGAGACGATGGTCGCGCGGCCGAGCCAGTTGCTTGACGCGATTCTGGCGTCCGGCCGCAAGGGGCTTGCCATCCAGCGCTACAAGGGTCTGGGCGAGATGAATGCCGACCAGCTTTGGGAGACAACCCTCGATCCGCAGAACCGCTCAATGTTGCGGGTCGAGGTGGAGCAGGCCGATGTGGCAGATGAGATATTTACCCGGCTGATGGGCGATGTCGTTGAGCCACGCCGCGAATTCATCCAGGAAAATGCGCTGAGCGTTGCCAATCTGGACGTATAAATCGCGTTACGTCAGCGCGCTCTGCAGTCCTTGTCGGCCAATCTCGCCACCTGCCCGTCTGCGTAGCTGTTCCTGTTCGGCGGAATAGCGGACATCGACATCACGGTCCTGCGCGAAGTCGGCGAGCACGTCTTCGTCAAGCTCACGCCAGTCCTTGCCTCGATCAGGCCCATTGCGGACGCGCGGCAACAGCCCGGGCAGGTTTGACCATTCGATCAGCTGGGCGACGCTGGCGATATTGAGCATGTCGCGCAGATGAAAGGAGGTGACATAAGCGTCCGGAAAGGCGCGGTGTGCGGGCAGGCCGCGCGCCTGGTCCATCGCCTCGGGTCGCCGCCAGTACCGCAGCACCTGATTGGAAAAGCTGGGCGATTCGGGCCATAGCCGCAGCGCGCATTTCCAGGTGCAAATCCAGTCGGCACCCTGCGTCATGGCGGGCGAGCAAAATTTCAATTCAGCATCGGCCCGGTGCGCCGCCAGCGCAACACGCCTCGGCCAGGGATCAAGAATCGGGCGGGCCACATCGTGCCACAGCGGCGCATCGGCAACGTCTTCGTCAAGGATATGATGGATCGCCTGGGTGAAAGGTGGGATTGCCCGCCCTGGATTGACGAACGCCGATCCGCCGTCGCCGCTCAACGCCCAGCGACCGTCTTCGCCCAGCATTACGTCCTGCCAGCCTATCTCGCATACCCCGTGTAGAGGCGGCGCCTGGCCCGTCGTTTCAAGATCGATGACTCGGATGATGCTCGGCATAGCCATCGGGTCTAGGTGCCGCTATCGAGCGAAGATTGCCAGCCTTCTTTGCATTGGCGCTTTGCTTTGCCAAATAAACTGGGAATGCGTAGCGAGCACAATGGACGAGCAGTTCATGAAAATTATGGGAAAAAATGAGCGTGTTGGAGGGGATAAGGGGTCGCTTGGCTTGCATGCGCGGTCAGCATGCGCGTTCGGCAAAACACGCCGTTCGTTAGGCCAATGGCGATCATTATAAAAGTATCTGCGTCTATTGCAAAAAGCCGATGAAACGTCTGGCTAAGCGCAACTGGGGGGTCGCGGAGAAACGCTGATCGTGGCGTGACCGGAAAATTGCTTGACGGTCGCTAGGCCATAGTAGGATTAATGCCCCGCTTGCGAGCCACGCTTCAGCCCACTCGCTGCCAATTGCGCATCGATCATCGCCATCAGCCGGTCAAGTCCTGCCGCATCATTGGCTTCGGCCCGAGCCACCAGGACATCCTGGGTGTTTGACGCCCGCAGCAGCCACCAGCCGTCGGGCGTTGATACCCGGGCACCGTCGGTGCGGTTGACGTCCGCGCCCTCGGCGGTCAGCCGTTCCAACACTTCCTCGATCACCGCAAATTTACGCGTCTCGTCGACCTGAAAACGCATTTCGGGCGTGTTGATCATGGCGGGCATCGCGCCGCGAAGCTCGGTCACCGACCGCCCAATCATATGCGCCGCGCGGATCAACCGGACCGCTGCATACTGCGCATCGTCGAATCCATAATAGTCATGCGCAAAGAAAATGTGGCCGCTCATTTCTCCGGCCAGCGGCGCACGGGTTTCTTTCATCTTGGTCTTGATCAGGCTGTGTCCTGTCTTCCACATCAGCGGCACGCCGCCGAGTTCGGTCACGCGATCAAACAACGCTTGCGATGCCTTCACGTCGGCGATGATCGTCGATCCCGGCAGTGCCCGCAGAACGGGTTCTGCCAGGATGGACAGAATCTGGTCTCCCCAAATCACCCGACCGGTGCCATCGATCGCGCCGAGCCGGTCACCATCGCCATCAAAAGCTAGTCCAAAATCGAGCTGGTTGTCAGCGACAAGCCGCTTCAAATCGGTTAGGTTTGCTTCGTCGGTTGGATCAGGATGATGGTTGGGAAAACTACCGTCAATATCGGTGAAGAGAAGATGATGCTCGCCGGGCAGCAGCTTGACGAGCTTCTCGATGACTTGCCCTGCGGCCCCGTTCCCGGCATCCCAACCGATCCTGTAAGTTCCGCCGTCAAAACCTTCGACGAGCCGCGCGACATAAGTATCGACAATATCGTAATCAGAAACGGTCCCGCTGCCCGTTTCCCAGTTGCCGGTTGCGGCCAGCAGCGCCAAATCTTGGATATCCTCGCCAAAGAACGATCCATGCTGAAGGACCATCTTGAAGCCATTATACTCGGCGGGATTATGGCTGCCGGTTATCTGGATGCCGCCATCGACCTCAAGGATCGCCTCGGCATAATATAGCATTGGGGTTGGCCCAAGGCCGATCCGCACGACATCGACACCCGATGCGGTCAGACCCTCGATGAGCGCTGATTCAAGCGTCGGCGATGAAAGGCGTCCGTCATACCCCACCGCAACCCGGGTGCCGCCTGCGCGCCGAACGCGGGTCGCGAACCCGCGTCCGATCGCTCGTGCATCCTCAGCCCCGAGCGCTTTGCCGAAGACGCCGCGGATGTCATATTCGCGAAGCGAGCTCGGGTTAAACTGATGGGTCATGACGTCGGCGTTCCTGGATTTTCAAATTGCGGGAATGCTTTGGTTGATTCAAGCTTTGTGGTCGGCACGCCTTTTCAGCAACGTTTCGCGCGCCGCATTAACGCGCCTGGCGAGTTCCACCGATCCGCCCCGGTCAGGATGAACGGATGCGGCAATACGGCGATAAGCGATGCGAATCTCTGAATCGGTGGCGGTCTCATCGATCCCAAGAACGCGGTAGGCCTCGGCCAGTTCCGGATCGACCAATATCGGTGCAATCTGCCGCGACGGCCGGACCCGTGCCGGGCCCCGCCAAAGCCACCATCCGGCAACGACGATGATCAAACCGATGAGGAGTTTCAGGATCATGCGAACAGCGGCAATGCAGGTTCTGGCAACCCCAGCGCGTTCATCATTTCCCGCAATTCTTGGCGTGCCGCAACATGCGCCAGGCCCATTTCGCCGAAATCACGGGAATCGATCATCGTCAGCCCCGTGGGGAAAAGCTCGCGGTAGATCACACGCTCGCCAAGCCCCGGGATGATTCGGAAACCTACCCGCCTGGACAATTGATCAAGCGCCTCGGAAACGCGTCGCATATTACGCGCCTCAATATGTTGCAGCCGGTTGCGCAAGACGACCCAATCGATTGTCGCGCCATCGGCCTTGGCGCGCGCCTTGCGGGCGTCCCAGATCAGTTCGGCGTAAAAGCTGGGTTTCGTGACCTTGTAAGTCATCGGATCAACCTGACCGATCAGATCAAAATCGACAAAACTGTCGTTCATCGGCGTGACAAGCGTGTCAGCGCGTTGTGATGCCATCCGAGCAAACCGATCATCACGGCCAGGCGTGTCGATCACCAGAAAATCAGCGCCTTCAGCCAATTCCTGCAGCTGCTCGGTAAAGCGCGGCAAGCTTTCCCCATCATGAGACTTGTGCCGCGGCATCGGCAGGTCGCGCTCAAGTCGCTTGATGGTATCGGCACGATTCTCAAGGTAGCGCCCCATCGTGCGCTGACGATGATCAAGATCATAGGCGCTAACGCGCGCACCCCTGGCCGCCAACGCAATTGCGACGTGCACGGCGGTCGTCGATTTCCCCGTGCCGCCCTTTTCGTTGGCAAACACAATTACGTGCGTCTTATTCGGACTGGTGCGCAACCCGGTCACATCCCTTATTGATCGTTGGACCGCCCGCTCATAGAAGGCCCGCCCGTTCTTAACGAAGGCAAGTACTGCGTGCAAACCATCCGTCAACTTGTTCCCTTACGCAACGCCCTTGCGATTTACCGGGCTGAAGGCGAACGGATCGCGCTTGTGCCGACCATGGGAGCGCTGCATGCGGGACATATCGCCTTGGTGGACGCGGCCAAGCTGGTCGCGGACAAGGTGATTGTAACGATTTTCGTAAACCCCAAGCAATTTGGACCACTTGAGGACCTCGCCCGGTATCCACGTCGTGAGCTTGCCGATGCCCGGATGCTCGCTGAATCGGGGTGTGCCCTGCTGTGGATGCCGAGTCGTGCAGAGATGTATCCTGAGGGTTTTGCCACCAACATTACGGTCGCTGACGTGAGTGAACAAATGGACGGCGCGGCGCGACCGGGTCATTTTGATGGCGTGGCCACCGTTGTCGCCAAATTGTTCAACCAGGTCTGCCCCGATGTCGCGGTTTTTGGCGAAAAGGATTTTCAACAGCTTGCCGTTATCCGGCGGATGACGCTCGATCTTGATTTCCGGACCGAAATTATTGGCGTACCGACACAACGCGAGGATGATGGCCTCGCTATGTCCTCGCGCAATGCCTACCTTACGGGAGCAGACCGTGCCCGCGCGGTCGCGCTGCCGCGCGCATTGGGGGAGGCCGCCAGGGCGCTAGGCAACGGTGCCGGTGTAACAGCGGTGCTCGCGTCGGCGCGCGAGGCGCTGCTGATGGGCGGGTTCGATTCAGTTGATTATGTCGAGTTGGTCGATGCTGAGACTTTGCAGTCTGCGGTGGTGCCCGGTCGTCCCGCACGATTGCTGGCGGCCGCCCATCTCGGTGGCACACGGCTGATCGACAACATCGCGATAACAATTAGCAAATAAGGTTAACCGCGTTAACCAATTGTTGACCGTTGTCACGCCAGAACCTGAAGATGCCAAGGAAGGCAAATAAGGGGTGGCGAAAATGGGCAACAGCCTGAAGAGCGCAACGTTCCTGATAGAAAGCCGGATCGCCGATGCCGCGCGGGGGGATTATTCCGCCTGTTATGATCTCGGGATTGTCTATTCAACCGGAGCGAGCGGCGTGACGATCAATCTGGTCGAAGCGCATAAATGGTTTAATCTGGCAGCCGTCAGCGGCAGCGAAGCGGCGCAGCAATGTCGCGCTGATATTGCCGAAGACATGACCGCGCGCGAAATCGTCGAAGCACAACGGATGGCGCGCGCCTGGTTGCAGGAAACCGGCCGCCGCGCGGCGTGATCGAATAAACTCCCCCGTCAACGACGCGTAATCTCAACCCCCAAAATATCGGGGGCTTTTGCAGTTGCCGATCATGGCGCTCAGCGCTGACGCACTGGCTTTGATGCCGGTGATCCTTGCGGTCATCACGACCCGATTGCGACGGCGATGCGGCGCCGTTATGACGATATAATTCCTCGGCTGTTCATTCCATCCCCTCACCCCGCCCCTTCAAGCATCTTGGAACGGCGGCGTTGGACGCTGCTGCCAATCCCCAAGGCCTCGCGATATTTGGCGACGGTGCGCCGGGCGATATCGAAGCCCTTTTCCTTGAGCAAATCGACGAGCGTATCATCTGACAGGATCGATTTCGCGCCTTCCGAGGCGATCAACACTTTGATCGCGCTCTTAACCGCCTCAGCTGATACCGCATCGCCGCCATCGGCGGACTGGATCGCGCTGGTGAAGAAATATTTGAGTTCATATAGCCCGCGATCGCAGCTGAGATATTTGTTGCTGGTCACGCGGCTGACGGTTGATTCGTGCATCTCAATTGCCTCTGCCACCTGGCGCAAGGTCATCGGTCGCAGATGCGCGACGCCATTCACGAAAAACGCCTCCTGCTGCTTGACGATTTCGGTCGCGACTTTGATGATCGTGCGCTGGCGCTGATCGAGCGCCTTGACGAGCCAATTGGCGCTGGCGAGCATATCCGACAGCCACGCCTTGGATGATTTGTCCTGCGGACCATTCGACAACTCGGTATAATAGCTGCGATTGACGAGCAGGCGCGGCAAGGTGGCTGAATTAATCTCAATCGCCCAGCCGGTCTTGCGCCGCGCAATAAAGATGTCGGGCACCACTGCTTGCGCGGCCTCGCCGCCATAACGACAGCCGGGTTTGGGATCATAGTTGCGCAATTCGCGGATCATGTCGGCCATGTCTTCGTCGTCGACGCCGCACAGCCGCTTCAGCCGCGACAGTTCCCCACGCGCGACCAGTTCAAGATTATCGATGAGCCGCGCCATTGCGGGATCATAACGATCCGCTTCCTTGGCCTGGAGCGCCAGACATTCTGACAGGCTGCGCGCGCCGACGCCGGTCGGATCAAAGGTCTGGATGATTCCCAACACCGCCTCCGCCCGGGCGAGCGGCACACCGAGCCGGTTGGCAATATCCAGCAGCGGCACGGTCAGATAGCCGCATTCATCAATCTGATCGATCAGATGCGCGGCAATAAAGGCCTCTGCCCCGCTGACGACCGGTCCGGCTTGCGCGAGCAGATGATCGGCAAGGCTAAGCGATGTATCGGCAAAACTGTCAAAATCGAGCCCATCTTCGCTCGCGCCACCGCCACCGCCATTCATGCCCAGTGCGCCATCCATGCCGCCGCCATCGGCGATGCTGTCATGATGGAAGGATTCGGTAGCGAAATCGACATCGAGTGCAGCCTCCCCCGCATTCTCGCCACCCAGGATCAGCGTGTCTGCAGACGCTGGCTCATCGGGCAGCGCAGCGGGGGCTTCGCGCTCAAGCGTTGGCCCGTCCTCATCGGGAGCGCTTGAATCAAGCAGCGGGTTGCGCTCAATCTCCTCGGCAATAAACCCCTCAACCTCCAGATTTGAGAGCGCCAGGAGCCGTATTGCCTGCTGCAACTGCGGCGTCATGACCAGCGATTGCGATTGCCGCAGATCGAGGCGGGGTCCCAATCCCATCGTTAGAGCGAGAAGCCCTCACCCAGATAGAGCCGTCGCACATTGGCGTCGGCAACGAGTTCTTCCGGCGACCCCGCAAACAACACGCGACCGTCATAAATGATATAGGCGCGATCAACGATTTCGAGCGTTTCGCGGACGTTATGATCGGTGATGAGCACACCAATCCCGCGCTCCTTCAGTTCACAGACGAGATCGCGGATATCCGCGATTGAGATCGGGTCGATGCCGGCAAAGGGTTCATCCAGCAGCATGATTGCCGGATCGGCGGCCAGCGCGCGGGCAATTTCCGCACGACGACGCTCGCCGCCCGAAAGCGCCATCGCCGGGGCATCGCGCAGCCGGGTCAGGCCGAATTCCTCCAGCAGTTGATCAAGCCGTTTTTGACGGACCGCCTTGTCGGGAACGGACAGTTCAAGCACCGTCAGGATATTGCCCTCAACCGAAAGCCCGCGAAAAATCGAGGTTTCCTGTGGGAGATAGCCAATCCCCAGGATTGCGCGGCGATACATGGGCAGGCCAGTAATATCGTCCCCATCAAGCATGATCCGGCCGCTGTCCGGCTTCACCAGCCCCATGATTGAATAAAAGCAGGTCGTCTTGCCAGCACCGTTGGGGCCGAGCAGCCCGACCACCTCGCCACGGCCGACCGACACCGAAACATCCGACAGCACCGTGCGCTTGTCATAGGCCTTGGCGATCGACACCACGGCCAGCCCATTGCCGGGGATCGCAACATCCTCGGTCGGCTGGGCGTCGATTGTGGTCAGATCGTCCATCATACTTCCCAATCGTTACAGGAAATGGTTACCAGTTTCTTGCATTAAGCGAAGTTGGCAGGATTTGTGCATGTCCTTTGGCGCATCAACGCAGGGCGCGAAACCCCTCATGCGGCCAAGCTTTGTAAAATAACGATGTTATTGGGCGCGTTTTGGCACTGAAAAACGGCCTGTCACACGGCCCGGGCCTCCCCCGACATCGCTGCCCGACGGCCCCTTCCCAACCGAGGCACCGTCAATAACGGCCCGCCCGGTATCAAGATTGATCGTCAGGCGACCTCCGTTGATGTTGTTACCACTCTGCAACAGCGTCACACCACCCAGCATCGTCACAATCCGCCGGTTGAGATCATAAATCGCATAATCGCCACGCGCTGACTGATCAGGCCGGACGACGGTGACCTTACCCGATGCGTCAAGGCGCGAGACTTGTGGCGAACCGTCAATGATTTGCCCAGTATAGGATACCGTCATCCGTGCCGCCGTCAGCTTCATGTCCGCCTGCCGGACCGCGACGTTGCCCGACAGGATCGCACGATTTGCCCGGTCCTGCAGCTCGATATGGTCTGCGCCAAAATCGATCGGGGCCGCCGAATCATGGCGGGTTTGCGCGACGACGGCGTTGCTGCCAACGGCCAAAAGAAGCAGGGTCAGGAAATTTCGGCAGACCATCAGCGGTTATTTCGTCTTTCCGGGCACGATCCGCAAGCGCGCATCACCATCAAGCGTCACAACATGGCTGTCCAAATCAGCGCTCATCCGCGACGCGCTAAACTTGCCCTGCGGGACAGTGCCGCTGACGGCACCCGCGCTCTTCATGCTTCGCGTCTTGAGATCAACGGTGGCGTTGCTCGTGGCAAGATCGTAACCGCCCGACGATTCGAAATGCAGTGGCCCGGGAATTGCGACCTGTTCACTGTTCAGATCATATTGGCCGTGATCGGCACGCAACTCGGCTGGACCGTCTTTAAGCTGGATTTGGGCCCGTAACTGATCAAGCTCGACCACCGGTTCGTCCGAGCGTTTTTGCACCGCTGAACCCGCGCGCAGGGAGAATGTCCGCCCCTTTGCATCTTCGCCCCGATAAAGCGCTGACTGTGTTCGCAGCCTTTCACGGGCAACCTCGACTTTATTCTTGTCGAGCAGAAAGCTGACATCGCCCTGCGTCGTCAGCGGGGCCATGATCATGAAGGCCGATAAAATCCCGATGAGCATGGGCAGGACAATGCGCGACCCGTTGATGATGCGATCATGGCTGCTCCCCGGCGCTGCCCAGACCTGACGCTCGGTCCGGACGCGCAACGTCCCGTCAGACATGAGCGAAGATATCGATTTCAGGCCAGCCCGTCAGATCAAGCTCAGCCCGGGCCGGCAGAAAGTCAAAACAAGACTGCGCCAGCGCCATCCGGCCTTCGCGGATCAGCCGGAGATCAAGTTCAGCCTTCAGCGCATGAAGGAAGCGAACGTCCGATGCAGCATAATCGCGCTGCGCCTCTGACAGGACAGGACCGCCCCAGTCCGAAGATTGCTGAACCTTTGAAATTTCCTGCCCGAGCAATTCGCGCACAAGTTCTTTCAGCCCATGCCGGTCTGTATAGGTCCGCACCAGCCGCGAGGCGATCTTGGTGCAATAGACGGGCGCTGCCACCACCCCCAGATAATGCCGTATCGCCGCCAAATCGAATCGGGCAAAATGAAACAGCTTGAGTCGCGCCGGGTCGCTGAGCAGCGCTCGCAGATTAGGCGCAGCATAATCACTTCCCGGGGCAAAGCGCACGAGATGCTGATCACCATCGCCTTGCGAAAGCTGAACGAGGCAGAGCCGGTCGCGCGGCGTAACGAGCCCCATCGTTTCTGTGTCAACGGCGATCGCGGCACCCGCAGCGAAAACGGCCTCGGGCAGGTCTTCTTCGTGAAAATACACTGTCATGTGATTCGCCTAGCCCTGATTGCGGCGCGGCTCAATGGTCCAACCGACCTGCCCGGCATGTCAATGAGGACCAAAATGCCCGTCACGACGCCACAAAAGCGTCGCTGTTACGCAACACAGGGCAGCCATTGTGAGCGTTGTGCCATAGTGGATACGAATCTGTTCGCCCCCTTGCCACTTTTCAGCTAAGGCCGAAAAGTGGCGCAAGAAGAGGGGTGCCCGGAGAACTGCGTTTGTCGTCCGACGCTTAGTTTCTTTTAGTATCATGGGCGAACCAGGAAGACGAACAGGGTATGAGTTTCGATAAAGGGCGCCGTGGTGATCGCGGCGGGCGCGGCAAAGACAAACGGGACGGTTTTGGCGAAGGCGGTTTCGATAGCTTTGGTGGTGGTGATCGTTTTGGTGGCGGCGGCGATCGCTTCGGCGGCGGTGGCGGTGGCGACCGATTCGGGGGCGGCGGTGCTGGCGGTGGATTCCGTAGTGGCGGCGGTTTTGGTGGTGCGCCCGGCGGCGGCGGTGCTGGCCGCGGGATGCCTCCCCAGGTCGTTGGCGAAGGGACCGGTGTCGTCAAATTCTTCAACGGTCAGAAAGGTTTTGGCTTTGTCGTGCGCGACGATGGCGGAGAGGATGTTTTCGTCCATATCAGCGCCGTCGAACAGGCGGGCCTGACCGGACTTGCCGAAGGCCAACCACTGGGGTTCACGCTGGTTGATCGTGGCGGCAGAATTTCGGCAACTGATCTCAAGATCGACGGCGAACCATTGCCGGTTGAAGATCGCGGACCGCCACGTGATCGTGAGGCAGCGCCGCGCGGCGGTCCACCGGCAGGTGGGCCGCAGCGTCAGCTTACCGGGGAAAAGGCGACCGGGACTGTCAAATTCTTCAACGCGATGAAGGGCTTTGGCTTTATTCAGCGCGATGATGGCCAGCCCGACGCATTCGTGCACATCAGCGCGGTTGAACGTGCTGGTATGACCACGCTGAACGAGGGCGACAAGCTTGAGTTCGAGCTTGAGGTTGATCGTCGCGGCAAATATGCCGCCGTCAATCTTTCCCCGTTGCAATAAGCGGGTCGGCTTTAGCGATTAATGGAAAAACCCGGTCCGCTCGCGCGGGCCGGGTTTTTCATGGGGCTCGACTGTCATTGGCGCTAACCACCCGATCATGACCGAGACACTCTTCCGGCTGGCGGTGACCACCGATATCGCCGCGCTCCACCAGTTGATCGAATCGGCCTATCG